>CALARN010000180.1 GCA_937889205.1 uncultured bacterium | reverse complement strand
CGTAGTATGCTAATGGTTCTGGTCTAACATGGTTAGTGAGAGATGAAATAACGAAAAGTCTTTTTGATAAATCTGGATGAGCAAAGGGGCTGTGCAGGGCCTTACAATCTGTTAAGAAAGCGAACGATAAAGGTTCAGTCATAACGATTATTGTGAGAGTTATGACACTATAGATGCTTATACATAAAAACTCAAGATGTTATCGTAATTTTCAAGTATTTATTATAAAATAGCTGTATCTCTGTTAATCAAGCTTTTTAGGAATTATTAATTATGTTTAAACCAGTAACTAATAAAGTCAGTTTTCCGCAGTTAGAAGATGGAATTACAAAGTTTTGGAAGGCGGCCCAGATTTTCGAAAAATCAGTCACTTCTCGAAGCGCAGATAATAAATATGTTTTTTATGATGGCCCTCCATTCATTACTGGTACACCGCATTATGGCACTCTATTGCCATCAATAGCTAAAGATGTAGTGCCTAGATATCAAACTATGAAGGGTAAAAGATGTGAAAGAGTCTGGGGATGGGATTGTCATGGTTTACCTGTAGAAAACAAAGTTGAAAAAGCTTTAAATATTAAAAACCGCAGAGATATTGAAAAATTTGGCATTCAAAAATTTATTGATGAGTGCTATAGCTATACTCGATCTACTTCTGCAGAGTGGAAGTGGTACATAGATAAGATTGGACGCTGGGTAGACTTAGAAAATAGCTATAAGACAATGGATCAAGATTATATGGAGACAGTCCTCTGGGTATTTAAACAGCTTTACGATAAAGGCAATATTTATGAGGGGGTGAGAACTTCATTATACTGTACTAGATGTGGTACTCCGGTAAGTAATTTCGAAATTGCCATGGATAACTCATATGCAGATATGGAAGATCCGGCTGTGACGATCAAATTCCCGGTGCTTACAGCAGGTAAGTTTTCAGGTGCAGCTATCTTAGCTTGGACCACTACACCTTGGACTTTACCCTCAAACAAAGCCTTAGTGGTGGCCGACAAAGAGGATTATATTTTAGCGAAGGTGCAAAAACTGGATATTGAACTTGAGAAAGCCTGGTTGGTGAAAGAGTTACCGGAGAATTTAAACAAATTACAAAAATCTAATATAACTCAAGCATATTTGGACAAATATATTGATGCAGCAGGTGAAGAGGTAAAGCACGCAAGAATAAGAAAGCAAGATGATAAATATACTTTTACAGTTAAATACTGGGCAGGCTCTCACGAAGAAACCGGTCAATTAATTGAGAAAACTGAAAATATCAGCAAAGAGCGTTATGTTGAATTAATTAGACAGGCTAGTAAAAAGATAGTAAAGACAAGATATTACTATCCTTTAGCCGACGATTTGACAGCTGAGATTGATGTTTACCAAAACAATTTGCAGGGTTTGGTTGTAGTTGAAGTTGAGTTTCCTAGTCTTTCAAAGTTGCAAAAATTTCAAGTGCCGAGTTGGTTTGCTAAAGAAGTGTCTGATTCAAATGGTATTTATCCTCCTGTTATTGCTGATTTAAGTCTAGATGAAGTTAATAGATTAAACCAAAAGTACACCCAAAAGCCTCACAACTATGATGCACATTTAATTACTGAGAAAGTGATATTAGCGAAGAAGAGGGCCGAGGTAGTGTTAAAAAATATGGATTACGAGATAGTAACAACTATTAAGGGGAAAGACCTTGTTGGTCTTAAGTACCAGCCACCTTTCAACTATTTTGAAGCTGCTGAAAATGAGCACCAGGTATACTCTTACGGCGACATGGTTACAATGGATGAAGGTACCGGTGTCGTACACTCTGCGCCCGGTTTTGGCGATATCGATACCGAAATGGGCAGGCATTACGGGTTAGGTATGGCAATGAGCATTAACGATGAGGGTAAATACTTTGACATTGTCAGTGATTACAAGGGGCTATATGTTAAAGATGCTGATAAATACATTATGGCAGATTTAACTAAAAAGGGCATATTATTTAAACAAGAGAAAATAGTCCATAGATATCCATTCTGCTACCGTTGTGAGACTCCTTTATTGCAAAAAGCTCAACCATCATGGTTTATGGATATCCAAAGCATTAAGCCTGATTTACAGAAGAATAATGAAAATATTAATTGGGTTCCTAAACACTTGAAGCAGGGCCGATTTAGCAAGGGTATTGAGATGGCACCTGATTGGGGCATAAGTAGGACTCGTTATTGGGCTTCTCCAATGCCTATCTGGCAGAGAGTCGAAAATGGTAAGGTTGTTGAACGAGTAGTAATTGGTTCAAGAGATGAATTAAGGGCACAGGCAATACAACCGATAACTAAGGTGGAATTTGTGATTGACACTAATAGCAATAATACGCTCACTACATATCAGTTGGGGGATAATGCTTTTGAAGATAAAGTAGCCAAAGTGTCAAATAGTTTGTTAAATCAATATCAAGCTACACAGCTTTTTGAAGTAGATGCTGCTGTGCTTGAGAAAGATTTTAGTAAGTTGATAGCTGAATTACGCCAAGAGCTTGAAAA
>CALARN010000179.1 GCA_937889205.1 uncultured bacterium | reverse complement strand
ACTAATCTGCTTGAAACGATTCGTTTGCTAAGCCCTTCTACCAAACTTTATCAGGCATCTAGTAGTGAAATGTATGGTCATGTCAAGGACTTGCCAATTAGGCTTAATACTGCGATGCAACCAGTCAGTCCGTATGCTGTATCCAAATCTGCAGCTCATTTCATGGCAATGAATTATAGGAATGCATACAATTTGTTTGTGTGCAATGGTATTCTTTTTAATCACGAATCGTATCTGAGAAGTGAAAACTTTTTTGTAAAAAAAGTAATCAGAGAAGCAATTCGTGTGAAAAGGGGGCAACGAGAGTTTATAAGAGTTGGTAATTTAGATATAAAGAGGGATTTTGGCTATGCGCCAAGATATGTCGAAGCAATGTGGCTCATGATGCAGTTAGGTCAACCGGATGACTTTATTGTCTGTTCTGGAGAATCTATTTTGTTGGCAGATATCGTCGCTCATGTTTTGGGTAAATTGAAGTTGAATAAAGGGGTTTTAGTGTGTGATGAGAAGTTATTTAGGCCAAACGAAGTCTATGAAATATACGGTGATAATTCTAAGGCAAAAGTAGTTCTTAACTGGGATTATGATTTATCATTTTTTGACATTCTGGACTATTTGATTGATGAAGAAATTGCAACTTGGAATGAATAGTATTTTGTGTTGGGATAGCTTATGAGTGTCTTAATCATAATAGCAGGAATTTTAAACCTAGTTGTTGTCTTCTTTTTTTTGGGTAAGGCAAGTTATTCTTTTTTTCCAGTATTGATTTGGTGGTTTTTTTGGCTTTTTATATCATCTCAATCGCTTACGGGCATTTTTGTGCCACATGAAAATACTTTTTTGATATTTATTTTTTTTCTGAGTAGTATAACCTGTGGTGGCTTGCTTTACAAGGCTAGATTGTTCCGGAGAATGAGACTTTTGGAATGGCAAGTTGTTACTGACAAGCCAGAATCTAGCCAGTATGTTTACAAGGTTCGAAATGTTTTATTAGCTCTTGCTTACACAACTGTTTTGCCGATAGTGGCGTATTTTTTTATAAAAAGCGTAATGCAGATTCTTTCTTATGATTCGTTGCTGGGGTACAGAGAGTATGCTTTTGGTATTGGCGGCGGTTCAAATATTGTTTTTGGCAATAATCGTGTTATGATCCTCTATAATACTTTTGTCATGCCTTTGGCTTATTTTTTTGTTTTCACAGGTATTGCTACTTTTTTTAAGACCAAAAGTCGGCACATGATGCTTTTGGGTTATTCCTTAATTATTATGGATGCTACAATGATGCTTGGAAGATTTGGTTTCTATAAGATTCTTGTTCTTGAGGCATTTAGGCACTATTATTGCTTCCGATGGTTCGGGAAGTTGAGAATAGGCTTCTTCGGTCTGGGTGGTGCTATTGCGTTGATTATACCCCTACTGTTCTTTGTCTCATTTCGAGAAGATAGTGATTTCAGTTTTCAGAAGGTCTTGCAAGACGCATTGATTAATTATCATACTATCGGAGTAAGTATTTTTGATGACGAATTAAATAATAAAGATTCATTGTTAAACCAAAGTCTTACATTAGGGATTGCTAGTCTTGGAGTCCTTGAAAGAGCTCCGGTTTTGTTGTTGCTCAAGCCAATGGGATTTGATGTAACCAGCAAAACGATAGAGATTGGTTCTTATCTTCAAGAATTTCGCACGATTGGTTTTGATGAATATGGGAGAAAGATTAACGCTAATGCTTTTCATACAGCATTATATCCTCTCTATATGGATGGCCGTTTGTTTATGGTTTTGCTTGGCGGACTCGTTTACGGCTTCTTTCTTGCAAAATATTCTAGAAAAGATTTCGAGACAATGAATATGTTGGATTTTGGTGTTCTTTTCTTTTTGAAATATTTGGGCTTTTTCTCAATCTTTCAGAGCGAAATAACGGGCCATTTTTGGCTCGTTTTGATTCTTTTGGTTCTTTTTCATTCTAGACGTGCAAGAATTCTAGTGGTTATTGATTAGTTTTTTGCTATATCGTGTTGCACGGGAGAGATAAAATGCAGGATCGCATATTTCAGTTTAGAAAAGTTAGTTTAGCGAGTGACTTGCCATTTGGTCATTTTGGTATACAAGATAGTAAAGGCTGGGTGGGTCAAGGAGAGATAAAGTCTCAAGATGAGAACCGTGTAATAAAGGAAGGGGGGCGTCGGCTTCATGGACATATTCGGTCTAGCTTCAGGGCGAAACCGTTGATAACAGTAATTACTGCTGTGTACAATGGTGCCGAGTTTATCGAGGCATCTATACTCAGTGTCATTAATCAGTCATATGATAATGTGCAATATATTATTATTGACGGTGCGTCAACAGATGACACTTTGAATATTATTATGAAATATGATGACAGGATAGACTATTGGATAAGTGAGCCAGACACGGGTATATATGATGCCATTAACAAAGGGGTTTCTATTGTAAATGATGGCTGGATACTTGTTTTGGGAGCAGATGATTGCTTGCTGAGGGGGGCGCTCGAAAAGGTTTCTAAATACTTGTCTGACCCAAATTCAGTGTATTACGGAAATGTCTTAATGCCTGGCTGGGGTAAGGTTTTTGGTGGTAAGTTCTCTAGATACCGCGTTATGTATTCTAATATTCCGCATCAAGCTGTTTTTTATCCTGCCTGGCTCGCTAACAGGTATAAATATTCATTGAAGTATCGAATAGCAGGGGATTATGAGTTGTTGATCAAATTGTTTTGTAGAAAAGAGTTAAGGTTCGTTTATATTCCTGTTGTCGTTACAATTTACAATGACGAAAATGGTGTCAGCTCAAATTGCTCTGACAAGATTTTTTATAATGACAAGCGCTTGCTAATTAAGCAATATTTTCCTGTTTATTTGTATTTTTTATTTATAGTGCGGTTCTTTTTTTTTGAATGGCTTGAAAAATTTGGGCTGAAAAGTATAATTAAAAACCTGTTTGGTGGTATTTTGAGACAATTTTATTATCAGAGGCGATATGAAAACAGTAAAATACATGAAAAATAAGATCGTTTTCTGTCTTAGCATTCTAGGAGGTACAAGAGCTGGTGTTGCTGTGTTCGCAAAGAACCTCTTTGATGCATTAGACAATAGGAAAAATTCAGCTATCTCTGTTGTGCCATTTTTTAATCCATTTTCTACAATAGACAAAAAAGGAGTGACTAGAAAAATTCTCTCTCTATTGAGCTGTTTATTCACTGAGACAATCATATGGCAGGGCAGAAGAACTGATTTTTACTTTTTTCCCACATTTCTTGGTCCATTTTCTTTA
>CALARN010000178.1 GCA_937889205.1 uncultured bacterium | reverse complement strand
TAAAGGGACTATCGCAATAATCAAATTTGGGTAAATAGAAACTACGCCAGCCATTTGCATCTTCTTGAATTAACTCACTAGAAGAGTATGTTAAAGTAAAAGTAGCAGCGTGTTGCCCTTCAACAAAGAATTTCCCGAAATTCACCTCAATGATACCGTTCTCATAAACACTATCAACAAATTGCGGTGATGATAATAGTCCATTGCGTAATTTAATATCTTGAATCTTGAAAGGAATACTTACCGACATTGCGGTTAATAGATTTTTCTTTTGAAGATTGGCTAGGTTTATTTGCTGTACAAAATCTACCGTATCATTCTCATTAATTTTAACCTGCATTTCATAATCGCATGCATAGCTTTTATCACTAACCTGCAAAGCAAGTGCTCTAGGCACTAAAACGAAAAATGATAAAGTTGTAATTAAAGCGATGAACGCTTTAAGGGCGTTGATTTTCACAGATTATTACTGCAAGTATTTTTTTAATCTTTTTACCACCTCAATTTTACCAAGAATCTGCATCACTTCAAACAAAGGTGGTGAAAACGGAGAGTCGGTAACTGCTAATCTAAGTAACATAAATAGTGAGCCTGCCTTAAGTTCATTTTTTTCAGCATAATCTCTAACAAAAGTCTCCCAAATCTCATGACTCATCTCATTTAATTCATGAGCATAGTTTTCCAAGAATTGAATATAACTATTTAAAAAGTCTTGTATCACTTTGTCAGACATTTGCTTGGTTTGCTTGTATCCATTTAGTACCAGGCCCCCATTGTGCTCAAAATAAAATGCTATTGCACTTGGTAATTCAGAAAACATTTTAATTCGAGTCTGTTCTAATAATAGAATTTTTTGTAACTGATCAGGCCCAATTTTGATAATATGGCTTTTTAATAAATCTAAGTCTTTTTTCCCATATTCTTGCAACCAAGCAATAAACTTATTCGAAAGTTCGTCTGCTGTAAGATTTTGAATATATTTTTGGTTAAACCAAAGCAACTTATCTCGATTAAAGACAGGGCTGGCTTTGTTCAAGTCTTTCATACTAAACATGTTTACGAACGCATCTAGAGTAAAAAACTCTTGTTCTTTCTCACCATGCTCGTAAGTTATTGGTGCAGACCAACCTAATAACATCAAGAAGTTGATAATCGCCTCTGGCAAATACCCTTCTTCTAAAAACCCCACAGCAGAAACAGCACCGCGTCTTTTTGAGAGTTTGCCTCCATCTGGGTCTAAAATTACTGGAAGATGAGTAATTACTGGCATCTCCCAACCAAATGCTTTATATAACAGTACATGCTTTGGCAAACTAGGTAACCATTCTACACCTCTAAACACATCGCTGACCTGCATTTCATGATCATCAATTACAACTGCTAAATGATAAGTAGGAAATCCATCGCTTTTTAATAAGACAGTTTCGTCGATATCGTTTGTGTTAAAAGACATTGTTCCTTGAACTGGATCATCGAACACAACCACGTGGTTTTCGGGTAGTTTTTGTCTAATTACATAAGGCTCTCCTGCCGCTACCCTTTTCTCTGCTTCTGTGACATCTAAATCTCTGTATGGTGAACGAAATACGAAGTTTTTACCGGCTTCTTTTGCCTTATTACGCATTTCTTCTAATTCTTCTTTTGTAGAAAAACAGTAATAAGCATGCCCTAGTTGCACTAATTGTTTTGCATACTTTTGATATTTCTCTAAGCGCTCAGATTGCTTAAACTTTTCATCGTAATGCAAACCAAAAGCTTTAAGCATCTTTTCAATTTCAGCTTCTGACCCTAGAACAAACCTATTTTGATCAGTATCTTCAATCCTTAAAAAAAATCTACCTTGGTTTTTTCTTGCTAAGGCAAATGCATACAGGGCTGTGCGAACCCCTCCAATGTGTAGAGAACCTGTAGGACTAGGGGCAAAACGTGTAACAACCATAATATTCAATAATCAAATAAATCAGCTAATTCTAACATGTTTAAGGGTATTTGAGAAAGCAAGTCTATTAAGATTAATAGAACCTAATTTTGAATCTTAAATCATCTTCTCGATTTATCCATTCTACGGGTTGGCAATTTTTAGTACACACTTCTAATGATTGCTTCAAATAATATGCATTGCCATCATGATAGCTAGATAGCTCCATACCTCTACCAAATGTAAGACTACTATCATCATCCTTCATCAAAGAAAATACAAAACTGTAAGTCTTTTCAGGGTTAAGGTTTAACGGGTCAATAAACAAGCTATTATAGCTCTCTTTCTCTAAAGTCTTTAAATCAATTGAGTACTCAGCCAAAACCTTTCCGGAGAGGGGCTCGTTATCGAACTCAGTTTCATAAATTGCCATACACGCAGTGCCCTTACTGCTAAAATCAATGATATAAGGGTCAAATTGAGTAATCATAGTAGCACCAGCATTCTTAGGTAATTTAAATGTCTGTGCAATTCTATCTTTAGAGTTTGATAAACCAACAGAGCTCATACCGAACTCTTGCTTATCTTGTGGTCTTCTGCAATTAGTGTGATCACTTGCGTCACATTTAGGATTAGCACTAAGTAAAGGCTTCGGGTTAGAACAGCCAGGATAAGATTTCAAATCACCTGTCAATGGAAGTGTTTCGGCTTTATCAGCTGGATTAATTGGCAAACCGGCAGCAACCATCCCCATGGAATTAACTTCATATGGCTGACATACATAACCTTTTGTATAGGTATCACCACCTGAATTAAAAACAGTACAAATATGAAAATTTGAAGAACTTATTATCTTATAATCATAAACCTGATTTGTTTGACTATTTGTCGAAAACTCTGCTTTTGAGTCAATATCTTTGATTGTTCCTGGTAGTTTTTTATTCTTCTGATAATATGCTTCGAATTTTTCTCTAAGAATGCCCATATTTTCAATTGTCTTTTCATCTTCATTGGCATTTACTTTGGCAGCATCTTCTCTTAACTGTAAGAAATAGCTAGCAACATAAATAACTGCAAATAATACTGCTACTATTAAAGTTACTCTCTTGGCAATGTCAAAAGTATGCCAGAATTTAGAATTCTTGAGCTCTGTCTGTTGTGGAGCAAAGCCAGGATACCCTTGCGGATATTGCTGTTGCCCCATTTGCATAAATTGAGCCTGACCATACATGGGGTAAGGCATTGGCGCATAAGGATAAATTGGCATTTGACTATTCATATTACCTGGCATAGGTATGTAATATGGCTGCTGCATTACTTGTTGCATTGGATTAGTGACTGGCATATTGGGCTCTAGCTGGGCTGGCACTGGATAAAAATAAACATAATATTTATGTCCATCTGGCCCCATCACTACCTGATGATTTTCAGGAGCAGTAGTCACAACTTCATTAATACTCTCATGTTTCTTTGTGTTCAGTACTTGTTTTTTTGATCTAGGTGTTAGAATAAAGGCAAAATTTGGTTTAATTTTGCTTAACTTTACACCTGAGAACTTCCCTTTAAGAATACCAAAAGGTTTTATCTTTTTCTCATTAGTTTTCTCAGATGTTGAGGACTGCTTTTCTGCAGAAACCTTTTTACTAAATAATGGGAAATTAAATTTTGGGAATGTGAACTTACTAACTTTTTTTTTAATAACCCGTTTACCCGCAATGGCCGCCTCTATCTCAATTTTTGCCCAGCCCACCTGAATTAATTGCTCTACTATCTCAGCATCGCTGAAACCGGAGTCTCTACATGTTTTGATATAGTCGAGCAGAATATTATTCATGAATTAATCAAAAGCTATACAAAATCATAAGCAAATCCAAAGCTAATTGCAAAACAATTCAAGAGTTTAATAAATCGTCACTGCTATCATAGTAATATGTTATGTTGTTGCAGCAATTGAACTAACACTCTAATCAGTAAAAGCATAATTTACAATTACATAAAATATATCACAGCAAAATTACAAAGTGAAGCAATCAAAAAATATCTTAACATGAAGATTAGTAGCCTCTTTGTTTTCTCTCAATTAACTCAAAGTAATGGGTAAACCAGTAGCACATCTTAATGGGAATATCCATAGCATGCAACCATTCTTGCTGGTAGCCACCGAAGCCTTTTTTAAACTGCGTCAGCCCCGCCCAAGGATGAGTCTTCTCAACATTTCTCGCTATCCCAAAGAAATTATATTTTTTCATACCTCGCTCTTGCGCTGTTAATATTGACTCCCAATGAATACGATACATAGCGGGAATATTTCTAAATTCAGTTAAACTTCCTGAATGATGATAATACACCTGCTCTCTGTAATATATGAAAATTGAAGCGGCAATAAACTTCTCTTTGTATTTTGCTAAAAACAACGCTGCCTGTTCATCTTTTGTAAAAGTCTCGAACTCTTTTTTAATATAGTTAAAGCTATAAGCATGCCATTGCTGTCTTTTAAATGTTTCTTCATATATCGGCCAAAATTGCTTTAGGTAGTTAGAATCAGTTGTTTTAATAATTTCTAACTCAGCATTCTTTAATGCCTTTCTGACTAAATAGCGATGCGAATCGCGCATACCTTTAAGTATATCTTCTGCCGGTTGAGTAATATCAAGCAACCAAGTAACTTCAGCATCGACATCATGCATCTGCGAAGGTTTTAAACCAACCGCAAAGAAATTAGCTGCATGCTCCGGTTTATTTTCTAGTAAAGGACTAATTCTTACAAAATCACATTTAAACCTATTGCCAATCTCTTTTAAAGCATTGGTTACAGCTGCAATGATTTCTTTATTTATCCCATTTTTAAATACTGGACCATTACGAACATGAAGATATTTCCCCCTCTTCGCCTTTACAAGAAACATTTGAGCCACCGCCACTTCCTCAGGTTGATCAACATCGCCGTCGTCAATGAAGCCAAATCTATAGGCATATCTACCTTGTGAGGTTTCAAACTCTCCCCAGTTCCAAGATTGAAAAAAGGAGATGCTGGCATCATACTTATCTAAAGCCGATTCCCACTCATTTTTCGAAGTGTATTCAAAAGTCTTCACAAAAAATTACTGATAATAATTAACATAAATTTTCTTTAGCACTTCTTGTGGAAACGAACCCTCAATTAGTACATAATGCCCTTGCTTGACAAGGCTCTCGTAATAAACTGAGAAGTCAAACACCGAAGATACTAATTTAGCTTCAAATTCCGGCTTAATTATTTTTATCTGCTCATATAAAGCACTATCAGTAGTATAAAGCACATCTGCGGTAGCGATAATGGCAGTTGCCACTTTATTATTTGTAGCAACCCGCTCTGGTCCGAGCTCAATTAAACCCTGCGTAAACACCCACTTCTTTTGTTTGATACCCAAACTTTGCATAAATTTTAGAGCAGCTAGAAAACCGGTAGGATTGGCATTATATCCATGATCAATAATCTTGCTATTATTGATACCCTCTTTAACATTTAAGTATGGAACAGCAAAATCTAGTTTATTCACAATTTTGACCACCTCCGCCATTGTCACACCTAACTCGTTTGCGGTAAGCATCGCAGCCATCAAATTCGAGATGTTATAGCGAGCTTTAAGATTTGTTTTGATTTGATACTGCACACCATCATAGTTCATGATAAAAGCAAGTCCTTGCTCATTACTTTCTATATCTTTTACAAAAACATTTTCATTGCCGGGGAACGATAGCTTATGCTTAACACTTGTCTCTTTACTATTAAAGCTAAGCTCACTAGCTTCAAGTTTTGAAGCATTATGAATTGAGTAATACATTAGTTTTCGTTTATTTGTTTTCTCTGCAATCTTAAAACAATACTCATTATCGCCGTTTAATATTGTCAACCCATCAGGCCGCATCTCTTCCACTACTTCATAAGTCGAAGCCAGTACTTCTTTAATACCACCAAACAAACTCACATGTTGCTGGTCTATGCCGGTAATGATGGCAACATCAGGTGGGGCAATTTTACAACAATCCCTAGTCTCACCAATTTTATATGCACCCATTTCGGCAACAAAAACCTCAGTATTACTATTAATCTTCTTTAATATTGTCAATGCTATGCCCACATCAGTATTATTGTTCTTTTCAGTTTTTACTGTTTTGAACTTTTTATCTAAAATCTGATAAAGCAATTCTTTAGTAGTACTTTTACCATAACTTCCGGTAACGGCCACAACTTTAAGTTTTTTTAACTTGCTGAGCTTTTTCTTCGCGCTAGCAATTAACATTCTTCTTTTAATTGTTGCTAATGGTGAGGTTAATAACACCCCTAAGCCCACGAACAATGGGCCAAGCAAATCCGTGACAATCCCCACAGCAGTAACTATTGCAATTATTATATATTCCGGCCTAATTACAACCACACCTTCAAGATTTTTAGGAATAAAACTACTGACAATATCGTTAAATGTTGCTTCTTGTGAAAGCAAAATTTGTTGCTCTGCAGGCAATGGGGCAATATAGTTTAGTGAGCTTAGCCACACAATCATAATAACGACTGGGCTTAAGTATATAATAATATTTATGGCTGCAATTAATAGATTTCTTAAACTGCGCAATTGAAATCTCACAAATTTCTTTCTAAATAGTTTCTGTAAGAAGTCTAGCCCCTGATACCAGTAAAAAAAGAATGCCATCAGAAAAGACACCGCCAACACCTCTTGTTCAGGCACTAGTGTAAAAGCGATAGCGAATGTCAAAAAGGCAATTTTGAGCATTGTCATTAATTCGCTTCTAAAACCCTTATCTTTTTCATAATGCCATTGTGACCAGACTCTATCTAGGCGATACTCTTTAGTTTGCCATAAATAAATATCTGCTATGAGATTACGCATTAAAACAATAATGTACGGTAATGCAATAAAACAAGTAAGAAGAATTAGTTGGATGTACATAATATTAAGTAGCAGTAATTTATTTAAATTTATTATAGATTATTTCAGCAACAATTTCAGGGCTAACTAGAGGCAAATTATGCTTAGCCCCAGCTATGATCATAATTTCTGAATTTTTTATTGCTGTTTGCATTTGTTTGCCCATCCATAAAGGAGTGACTGTATCTAGCTCTCCCCAAATCAATAAAACAGGAATATTAATTTTTGAAAGAAGTTTATCAAGATGTTCTTCAACAATATTAATGAATGTCTGTTTCAACACTCCTGATTTATAATAATCCTTCTCTCGTACCACAAACTTGTAAAACAACTTTCTAGCTGTAGTATTTATAAAATTTTCATTCCCGCTACCTAGCATTCTCTTTCCAAATTTTGCAACGCCTTTTAAAACGCTCTTTTTTATTGAATTCTTGGGGTGAATTCCTGATGCGGCAATCGCCACTACAGCCCGAATATTCTCTGGATGTGTAGCCGCAATTTTCAATGAAATCTTGCCCCCGAAAGAATGTCCTACTAGAAGAGGCTGATTAATATTATGTTGTTTAATAAAGTCGGTCACTACAAGTACATAATCATCAAGAGTCAAAGCCTCTTCAGATAATTCTGTCCCTCCAAACCCGGGTAAATCGAAATTGTACACATGGTAACCAAATGCCACTAAGCTTTCTTGCAATCTTATCAAGCTTTGAGATGAACCACTCCAACCATGAAGCAATACTACCACCTTATCGCCTGAACCTTTTTCAATATAATTGATTTTCATAAATCCTTTTACTTAAGTATTTATTAACGTATATCTACTAAATATAATGCAGTATTGCAGTAATTACTGCAATAACTTACTATTGAAATAGTAAAGTATATAATCATCAAACACGCAAGTAGTCGTCATAAAATATTTAGCTATCTTTTATTAATATCACTATTCCTGCTAACTGTTTATATGGCAATATTTTTTGCAATTTATCTCAATAATAACGCACTTTCCAACTCTATTGATGCCAAACTTACAGAATTATCCCAAGTAAATATTGCCCTAAATATACAATCAAATCTTCATCCCAAATTTGGGATTGCAGCTAATCAAACAGATAGCAAACAACTTGAATTAATCAATACAGAACTTGCTGAACTAGTTTCGAATGTTAAACAAGAATACGCTGAAGCACATAAGTCATTACAAGAGATTAACGAAATATTAATTGATAATGCAAGTTTACTAGAGCTTGAGCTTCAAAAGATTTCACAGATAGAAATTGAAAACACCTCTTTACCCGAGGCATACGATACAATGATAAAGGCTAAGCAATCTTTAGTAATAAATAGGCAAACAATATTAGAAAAAATTTCTTTGTTAAGAACTGAAGGTATATTTGCTAATTCTTTACTAAGCATTGCTCCTCAAGAAATCGACGATTTTATTGCTAGAATGAGCCCTGCGCAAAAGGCTGGCCAGCTATTAATGTTCAGTATTGGTGGTAATTACTTAGGTAATAATGAAGCAAAATCTCTTACTGACAAAAACATTGGCGGCATTATTTATATGGGGTATAACATTGCTAATCCTGAACAAATAAAGGCTTACTCAACACAACTTCAGTTAAATAATCCCATATTACCCCTACTAATTGCCACTGATCAAGAGGGTGGAGTCGTTAAAAGGGTTGGCTGGGATAACACAGCAGGAGCAAAGTATTGGGCAAATCTCAGTAATCAAGAAATCTGTGAATTAGCAACAACTAGAAGCAAGCTACTTTATCAAGCCGGCATTAATATTAACTTTGCTCCTGTAGTAGATTTAACTTACAACGGCGTAGGTTTCATTAACAATCGTACTATAGACAATAACCCTGATAAAGTAATAAGTATAGCCCAAGAATATGTAAACTGCAGTCAAGCAGCAAAAGTGGCCGCCACTTTAAAACACTTTCCTGGTCATGGCGCAACTGCTGTCGATTCACATTTTCACATTCCTGTTATCGATAAATCAAAAGCCGATTGGCTAAGTAGTGATGCCTTACCTTTTAAAGAGATTACCAACGCAGAATTGATCATGGTGGGGCATCTACTACTCACACAGATTGATGCAGAAAACCCAGCTACTCTTTCTAAAACACTGTTAACAGATATTTTAAGAAATGAATTTAACTACCAAGGATTAATCATTACAGATGATATGCAACAGCTACAAGTAGCCACCGGAATGAATTACAAAGCCGCCATTAAAAAAGCTTTAGAGGCTGGAGTAGATATCTTGCTTTACGTTGGCTACCCTTCCTCACAAGAAAACATTCATAACGAGATAACCAGACTTATTGCATCAGAAGAGATACCAAAAGAAATCATTGACGCTAAACTAAAAAGAATTATCAGTTTTAAATATAAGCTTTAAGAGTATTTATACTTGGGATTATGAGTATTCATACTCGGGATTATGAGTATTCATACTCGGGATTATGAGTATTCATACTCGGGATTATGAG
>CALARN010000177.1 GCA_937889205.1 uncultured bacterium | reverse complement strand
TCAACTTTGGAAAATATTAACAAATAACAAAAAATATGTTTTCTTCTTCATAATCTTTGTTACAGGCTATATTACTCTTTTTGTTTATTTTCGCCAGCAAGAAATTACTCAAGAAGACATTCGCACATTGGTAGAACCTTTCGGCATCTGGGGTCCTTTAGTGTTATTTGCAACGCAACTTGTTTTTTCATTAACACCAATGCCAGATGCAGCAATGCCAATGGTTGATTACATTTTGTATGGTATTCCCGGAGTATTGATTGTTATGACAGGCATGTTTCTAGTTGCCCTATTTCACTATTATTTAGGTCAAAAACTAGGTAAAAACTTTTTCACTACAAAATTTCCATTAATCAAAAAGAATTTAGAAAAATTGAACAACGGAAATACAGTCATTAAATTAGTATATTTGCGCATATTTACACTAGTAAGTTATGATATCACTTCGTATATAGCTGGTATATCTAACATCCCTAAGAGAACTTTTATAGTTGCATTAATACTAGGTTTAATTCCGGCAAACATTGCTTTAGTTGTCATAAGTTCGGGCCTTTTTTCAAATTCTCCACAAGAGACGCTACTGGTTTGGGTAATTGTGCTGGCTGTGGTCTCGGGCTTGGCATATTTGTATAAACATAGTACGATAAAGTAACTAATTTCTCATTTTTAAAAAATATGTTTGGCGATATAAATTCCGTCACCCTGATTGGTAACATCACGAAAGATATCGATGTTCGCTATACTCCCAATGGTAAGGCAGTTGCAAATTTTAGCATTGCTACTAATAGAAGTTATCGTTTACCAGATTCTACCGAGTGGAAAGATGATGTTACTTTTCATAATATAGTCATGTTTGGTAATTCAGTTGAAATGTTTTCTCAAAGAGCAAGAAAAGGTACTAGAGTATATGTTAATGGCCATATTCAAACACGAAACTGGCAAGATAAAGATGGTAAAACAAATTACAAGACAGAAGTAGTCGTTGACAAAGTATTGCTGCTTGATCGTTATGAACGAGGTCCAGGCCAAAGTGGTGGTAATTATCCAGCTCAAAAAAACGATAGCGCCTACTCAGAAGACATTGGCGATGCAGCCATGGAGGACTTGTCCGCTAGTAAAGCAAAATCATCGAAAGGTAAATCTCAAGATAATAGTGTAATTGATCCTGACGATTTGCCATTCTAAATTTAATAGGTTAAAATACTTGATAAGTTTGCAACGAAAGGTTTTCCCAAACCTAGAGCAATAGCAGGAATTCACGAACTAAGCTTCATGATGAAATGCTAACTGATTTCGCTAGTGCAATTGCGATTAATAAGCAGTAAGTAAGGTGGTACCACGATAATCACAATCGTCCTTACAATAGATATCTTTTTAGGTATTTATTGTGAGGACTTTTTTTTTAATAAAAATAACATGAGATATTCACAATTGTTCGGTAAAACAAATAAAAAAGCCAAATCATTTGATTCAGTAAATGCGACTTTACTTATTAAGGCGGGGTACATTGATCAGTTAATGGCCGGTGTTTATACTATGCTACCTCTTGGCTTAAGAGTAATGAATAAAATCGAAACAGTGGTTAGAGAAGAAATGAGTAAGATAAGTAATGAAGTGCTAATGCCCTCGCTATCTCCTCGTGAGCTATGGCAAAAAACGGGCAGGTTAGATACCGTAGATGTCATTATGCAGACAATTGGAGCTAATCAGGCATCACTTGCGAAAAACGATTCTAGCTATATTTTAAACTCAACGCATGAGGAGATTGTCACACCACTAGCCAGCAAATTTACTTTTAGCTACAAACAACTACCATTGTCTTTATTTCAAATCCAAAACAAATTTCGCAATGAACCTAGGGCTAAATCTGGCTTAATGCGCTGTCGAGAATTTCGCATGAAAGATATGTACAGCTTTCATGTCAGCATGGATGACATGAAAACATACTATGAAGTAGCCAAACAAGCTTATGTAAATGTCTTCAAAAGACTAGGGATAGGAGATGATACCATCATTGCTTGGGCATCCGGAGGAGATTTTACCAAAGAATATTCACACGAATTCCAAACTATTTGTAATGCAGGTGAAGATTTAATTTTTCGCAGTCTTAGCAATAATATCAATTATAACCGTGAAATAGCACCAGCTAAAGCTCCTCATTTCAATCAAGAGGGTGAAGTTGTTGCCGAAAAAGAAGATGTTTTTGGAGAAGGCTTAATTGGAGTTGACCCATTAGCGAAGTTATTAAACATTCCTGTCGAAAAAACTACCAAGACTCTTTTTTATGAAACCGATAACAAAGAACTTATTGCCGTAGCAGTAAGAGGCGATTATGAAGTTAATGAGCTAAAGCTAAAAAATGCACTAGATAGATATGACTTAAAATTAGCAACAAAAGAACTAATTACAGAAAAAACAGGTGCCGAGGTTGGATACGCCGGCGTAATTAACTTGCCAAAAGAAATACCCGTATATTTTGACGATTCATGCCAAGGTAGAATTAATTTCGAAACTGGTGCTAATAAAACTAATTATCATGTAATAAATGTTAATTTTGGCAGAGATCTACCCGAACCAGATAAATTTTATGATTTTAAGCTTGCAAAAGAGGGCGATCTGAACCCAGAAACCAATGAGGTTTATGAAGTTGTTAAAGCCTCTGAAGTTGGTAATATCTTTACTTTAGGTAGCAAATTTACTGATGCCTTCGATTTTAAATATATCGACGAGTCTGGTAAACAACAGACTATCTACATGGGCTGCTACGGAATCGGCACTTCAAGAATCATGGGTGTAATTGTAGAAAAATTCCATGACGATAATGGCATAATCTGGCCACAAGAAGTTGCTCCTTTTCAAATTCACTTAGTAGGGCTAAATCTCGAAGACGAAAACGTTAAATTAAAAGCAGAAGAAATGTATCAAAAGCTTTTAGACAAAGGCGTAGAAGTACTGTTTGATGATAGAGTGGGGGTTTCAGTAGGCGAGAAACTGGGCGATGCCGATTTGATTGGTATTCCAAAAAGAATAATTATTTCAAAGAAATCATTAGAGGCTTCGGATACCTATGAAGTAAAATTGAGAAATGCTGATTCTTCGCAATGGTTAAGAATCGAAGAAGTATTTTAATTTCCTTCAGGATTATCAATATCAACTGGCTCAGGTGTGACAAGGTTTTCATTGTCTAACTGAACCGTTCCTCTTGAGAATGCATTAGGCAATACTATATCAAACTCAAAATTTTCCGGAATATTTAAAGTTCTGCGTATTAACTCTTTATTTGTTTTATTAGGATCGCTCACAAATACATGATATCCATTGGCATCTTTATAGAAAATAAAATCAGTTGATTCACTAATAGGTATATAATCACCTGAATTATAATAACTACGCGAATCAAGATTATCTTGTGTACTAACACCTGTATTGAATAGTAAAATAAGCAACAATACAAAAGCTAAAGTTAAAACAAAGACAAGTAACTTATTGTTTTTTAAAAAATATATAATCTTTTCAATTTTCTCAGTTTGCATAACTATTCTGTTTTACAATTAAGCATAATCCCACTATCTAAAGCATATACTAATGCAGGTCTGTAATTCTGATCGGCTCTAGCACACCATGTGTCTTGTGAAGGGCAGGTGTAATCTTCGGCAATAATCATTCCTTTATTTACATCCTTACGATCAGACTCATTGAATCCAATTCTTTTACCTACATTTGCTCCATACAAAGCTACATAACAAATTGCATCTCCAACTCTTTTTCTTGAAAAAGCAGAGTTAGATGATAGGGAATCATTACCATCACTAGTTGACGTACCAATATATTCTTTACAGGCATACATAGCATCTAAATTACCTCCTACTGTTTTATTAAAGACACCACTAAGCGATTGAGACAAACCCACACCATCATCACAGGGGTACCCTGGATTATTCCAACAGATCCAGGGGATAATATTACTAATCTGATTAGGATCGCCTGTATTACACATTGTGCTATCAGAATTATTACATCTAAATCCTGATTCCCCTTTTAAAATTGCATAAACAATCTCAGGGGAGACATAGTAGCCGCCCATTGAACTATTAATGCTATCAACTGCATTTTTTATCAAACATGCAATATTTTCTGATTTTGGTCCAACTCCAGAATACTTAGGATCATGACTGATAAGACAATAATTCTTAACTTTAGCGCCTCCGGTACTTTCATCGTCATTTTCATTGCCAGAGGGTGCTTCATCAAATAATCCTCCAAAATCCTTTTCTGCATTACTTACATGTAACATGCAGTCTGCTGTATAAGCGGTACAATTCAATTTTCTTAATTCGAAATGAATATGCTCGCCCGATGAATTACCAACACTACCTATATTGGCTATATGTTGCCCCTTAGTGACACAATCTCCAACCTTTACTTTAGCAGAACCATTTTCATTATGAGCATATACAGATATACCGTCAGCATGTTTAATACCAATCACATTCCCATAGCCTGAATGCCAACCATTAAATTCATCAGATGTAAATGGAATAGCAGCTGCACAAGCATCTTTATCACCCCAGCAATTGATACTGTATCCATCTCTGACAAATACTACCATTCCATCTGCTACTGCATATATTGGTACTCCTTGAACTTTACCTGTTGCAATATCAAACCCAACAGAATGAGTAGTGTCACAATTAAACCCCGCTATACAAGTTGTATTTACAACTCTAGCAGGATCAGAAGGCCAACCAACCTTTCCAGCAATATTACCCATAGCACAATTATTCTCAATAATACCACCTGGTTCATCATCAGTCTCACAATCACAATCATATTCTAAACCAACAGAACATAAATAATCTCTTATTGGATCACCATTTCTTGATTCATTTTTACCAACATAACAATCATCTATACCTTTTCTGTCTTCGGCTTGTTCTGAACAAAAATTTAATTGCGGATCTTTAATGTCTTGTGATACATCTTTATTCCAATTAAATAAACCAAGTACTTCAGCAGATTCATCATTTATCAAAGCTTCATTTGTAGTGCTTGTGCCAAATATTGAACCTCTACAGCTTGAATTTAAAGCACAATTAGTCTCAGGATTATTAGCATTAGTATGAATTACAGCTAATCTTTCTAAAATCCTTGGAATCTGACCTAAATATGGATAATAAAATTGAGATTTAATTGGTCTAGGAATAACCGGTTTAAAGCCAGAACTGAAGAAAGAACTATACCCATCGTATTTGCCTTTGTAATCTTCAGGAATATAGTAATTGTATGGGATTTTCTCATAAGATATTGACGAGAAAAATGGTGTTCTTAGACTATTTACATCATAATCTGGTCCACTACTACCGTCAACTGAGTATGCTTTGTTTTTACTATTTAAATCGTAGATTTGATGCTCACTGTTAATTTTAATTCCAATATTCTCTCCATATAAAACAGCATAAGGTGAGTTAATCTGATCACCACTATTTACTACTTTTTCTAGTAATTTGTTACCTGCAGGAAAAATAAGTTCATCATAACCTGCTTCGTTTAGTTTATAAAATACCTTAGGATGCTTTTCAGCTAAAGCTACAGTATCAGAACCACGACATGATTTGTATACATCAGCATAGGTTGCACTACACCCAACTTCAGTTCCACAAATAGTTGAAGGCACACACTCGGTTATTGGGTTAGCATCAGGATCATATCCAATTACTATTTCATACGGCTTTGGTATAAGGCTACCTCCACCCATAACTGAACTTCCGGCAGGCATATCAAATATTTCTCCATTATTCATTGTGCATTTTGCTCCGTAAACTCTACCATCCATATACTGCAAGTCGCATAGCTCAGTATGATCGAGTTGTTTCAATTCTTGATCTCGATTCACTACAAACGAATCCCTACTTTCACCAGCCTTCAAATCATCAGAAATATTTACTTTTGCAATTGGCTTACCAATTAAATCAGAACACATCTCCTCTAATCCTGATAGACGAGTACTTACTGTTGTATCTCTATAAGCTAAAGGCTCATTTAACTCTTCAGAAATTGTTTGACTCATTATTTGAGCAATTGTTTTTATTTGATCAGCCTCTTTCTTTTTTGTACTCTGTGAAAAAATATTTAAGTCTTTAATAAAATCGATTAATTTGGTCCACCAACTATCATCATTTGTTTCTTCTGCAACTTTCTCATCTACTACTTTTGGTAACTTATGATTAAAACTTTGCACATCTAGATAAAGTGGTCTGCGCACATCCCTAAAATCAACCATAGCGCAAGTTACTGCCGTGCCAATGCGGGGATACGACACATCGACAGTCCCTCTACTACCAGAGAATCTTACTAACCCAGGATACTCATTC
>CALARN010000176.1 GCA_937889205.1 uncultured bacterium | reverse complement strand
TATTCGCTTGGAATGGCAAGATAACCGAGCTATGTGTAACCGCATCTCAAGGATTGATTGCTCATGGTGGTGAGGCTTCGGTTTTAATGGGGGTATCGCTATGAGGATAATATTAATGCGCCATGGAGAAACAGAACAGAATAAAGAGTCTTCTAATAGAGCTTTAACGGCTAAGGGCGTAGAGCAATGTAAAACTGCTGCCAAAATAATAAATTTATTACAGAAAATGAAAAGATTGGAGTTAAGCCTGCTCAAACCTATTTAAATCATTGGCAAAAGTTCCCAGACGTTGAATCTCCTAAACAGTTAGTGATTAGATTTAATAATATTATTAAGGGGTATAAAGCTGGTACGGTAATATTAGTAAGTCATGAAGCAAGTCTGGATGCGTATTTTAGACTTGTAACAGCCAAGAAGATACATAAAACATTTACTCAATGGTTTGATTATGCGAATATTGCGGTACTAGAGAGTTGAGTATTTAGATTGTTGAAGCTACTTCCAATTTGGGGCATTAATGGCTGGTTTTTATCATACGCGCGAGCAACATCTCGCATGGCTGCCAAGCAAAGTTGTGACCAATTAACTCTTCTTAGCATTTGGTCAAGTGCTTGCTTAAAAATGCTTTTTGATAGAGCTTCCTGAGAATAATTAAAAGGACTTGCTGCACGTTCTTCTTTGTGCTGACTATTATTAATTATTTTTGAAATGTTTGTACCTTGGCACATATTGAATGCTGGACATTTAGCACATTCATCGCAAGAAATTACCGGCTGTAAGTTGTCATGGTTATGATTAAAAATATCTACGTGCACATCTTTCAATCGTGTAGTGATAAGGGGACATTCGTTTTGGGGTAACAGTGTAGGCCAGGGTATTGTTTCATTGCCTATTTGAATTAAATATCTGGTGGCTAATAAAATTAATGGAAATGGACTACAAAACGTTCTTGGAAATAATGATGTGTCTCTGTAACTTCCAGGTTTAATGTATAGAGGAAGTGATTCCGAACTTATAATTTCCCCCTTGCCTTGAGGGGTATACGTTGGATTTAATTCGTTATAATAATCGCCTAATTTACTCATTAATATATAGACAATATGTACAATTATATCATACTATAGGTTATATATTAAGTGTTTGAATAGTTTTTAATTATCAGGTATTATTTATTTATTAGTTATCAAGAAGACAGGGAGGGAACTAGCCCAATGAACTGTCGGCAACCTACTTACTACAGTGAGTGCCTGGTGCCAAATCTAGCCCAAATGGGGAAGATAAAAAAAGATTAATCCCATTTACACAATTTATTTATTATTTTTATGTCATGACAAAGCGTGTAGCTGACTATGCTAATTTATCTGCTGTTGAAAGCGTTACTGCAGGGCATCCTGATAAAGTCTGTGATCAAATTTCTGATGCAGTGCTTGATGCCTGTATGGCACAAGATACAAATTCAAGAGTTGCTATTGAGGTGTTCGGAGGTCACGGTTTACTTGTAATTGGTGGTGAAGTAACCACTAAGGCGAAAATTGATTATGCTGCTATTGGTAGAAATATTTATAAAGCCATTGGTTACCAAGATGAACTAGAGGTAATTGTAAGAGTAGCTCAGCAATCGCCCGACATCGAGATGGGCGTGGTTACTGGTGGTGCTGGCGATCAAGGCATTATGTATGGTTATGCAACTAATGCAACTGATGATTATTTACCTTTTGGATACGGTCTTGTAAATAAACTTACAAGGGGCTTACATGAGCTCAGATCAAATAATACCCTGCCCTGGCTTTTGCCTGATGGGAAAGCGCAATTAACAGTTAGTAATCATAAAGTTATTAATGCTTTAGTGAGTACACAACATCAAGCTGAGGTATCTCAGCAAGAGATTAAAGCCGCCTTAATTAAACATTTATTTGTTCCTGTATTAGGGGATATCAAAGACATTGAGATTCTAGTTAACCCAACAGGACAATTTATTCAAGGAGGATTTGAAGCTGATACCGGTCTAACTGGTAGAAAAATTATGGTAGATACTTATGGAGGCAAGTATCCACACGGTGGGGGAGCTTTCTCGGGCAAAGACCCAAGTAAAGTGGACCGCTCAGCTGCTTATATGTGTCGTTATGTAGCCAAGAATTTAGTTGCATCTGGGCTTTGTGACACTTGTTTCGTAAGTGTTGCCTATGCGATTGGTAAAGCTGAGCCGGTAATGGTTTATGCTGAAGACGGTAATGGAAAAGCTATTGATAGAAAAATATTGAATAAGTATGACTTCAGACCATTAGCTATTATTGAAAGACTAGACCTACGTAGACCCATATACCTAAATACTGCAGCCTATGGGCATTTTACCAAAACCGACTTACCTTGGGAGCAAATTGACAAGTAAATTAAAGTTGTAAAACACTGAAGATAGTTTGATTTATTGGTGTGGGGATTCCATTCTCTAAACCCAGCCTACATAATTCACCATTAAGTGCTACGATTTCAGTTGGTCTATCATGTTCAAGGTCAACTAATAATGAGGATTTTGCATCTGCAGCAGTATTATCTGTGATTGTCATGATGGTATCGAAAATTGTATCAGGTAGCTCTATACCAAGGCACTTCGCAATCTCTATCGCTTCAGCAACGCATTGTTCGTACATGCTTCTTGTCAAAGAGTTATCGCGTACTATACTAATTGGTTTTCTACATAAGGCTGTCATGCCTGAAAATGCAGAAATAAAGATGAATTTCTTCCAAAGCTCTGAGGTAATGTTTGTTGTAAGAGTTGCATCAATTCTTGCAGACTTCATAATTTTTTCAATCTCTTTTAAAGTTTTCTGGTTTTGATTTTCTCTATCACCAAAGATGAGCTTTTTCAGCCCTCCGCTTTGGGTGATTATTCCTGGTGCTGTTTTTGCAGAAATAACATAGGCTACGCCTGGATGCACTGAAGTATCGGGAAGCACTGTCTTAATTAGTAAGTCGTTATTTATGCCATTTTGGAAAGTGATAATTGTTGTATTTTTTGTGACAACTTTCTTTAATTGCTCTGCTACTGCAAGTGTGTCGTAAGATTTGACGGTAAAGATGATGAGGTCAGGATGAGTTATCTTATCGATACTATCAATTGCCTTGACTGGTGTTACTAAAAAATCTCCATCCGTAGAGTTAACTGTTAAACCATTGTCTTTCATTGCTTTATAGTGATCGCCTCTGGCAACAAAGGTAACATCTAGACCGGCAGCAGCTAATTTGCCACCGAAAAATCCACCTACTCCACCACTGCCAACGATATAAATCTTCATAATTTATGCGTTAATGTGTATGCTGGTATTATCTCAAATAAGTAACTATAATTAAATATATATTAATTTTTCGAGATGCAATCAAATCAACTGCCGCCCTTACAACAAAACAGTTCGCCTTTCTCAAGGCCACCTTTAACTACGCCAATTAACAATCAACAAAGCTTAGAGAAACCTTTAAGTGATTTGCCACCACTACCACCATTAGCGCAAAATTCCCCTAATCTTACTGTACCTATCAACCCTAATCCATCAATAGAAAAACCAAATATAGTAGTTGAAAAAAGATCTACCAATTGGTTATTAATTATTGCAGTAGCAGTAATATTTTTTGCAATTGGTATGGGTGTTGCGTATTTAATATTTATTAATCGAGGTTCAGGACAAAGTAAAATTGAAAATGATGTTACACCTACTGATGCAGTTGAGCAGACAACGACGCCTATTACTCCTACTGCTTCTGATTTAAGATATACTAGTGATGATTTAAAAATCTCTTTTATTTTGCCTCAGGGTGTAAAAGTTACTGAGGTTGATGCTCCATACAATCCAGAAGGCTGCATCTTGCCAGATGTT
>CALARN010000175.1 GCA_937889205.1 uncultured bacterium | reverse complement strand
CCACCGAGATCTACACTCTTTCCCTACACGACGCTCTTCCGATCTCTTATATTGTGCATTATTTAAACCATTTCCAAATTCTATGAATATATTTGAATATTGTGGATATTTTTTATTTAATTCTCCCAATAACTTTTGCATAGTAACTTGTAGGGGGATTGTGTCAAGTTTGTGTGGTTGGGAAATATCAAACAAAGCAATTGAGGTTTCCAAACTACCTAAACTCTCGCGAAATGCTGTTAGATCTCTTCTCTGGTAACTCTGAAAGAGTATTGGTAGCTTTGTAGCAAAATCTGTTTTGTTTCCAGACTTCATTTCTAATATGTTTTCCATTAAGTTTACGAATCCTGATTTGTATGAACCGGCTTTATCGTCACTGAATTTTTTTATATCTTCAAAATTAATTGCTTCAAATACTTTAACTGGATTATTAATATCAACTCCTTTAAGGGCAAAATATGTCCAAAGCTCTGTTAAAGCTTCATTTGTTATTGTGTCTATTGGTTCAAATTCTTCGTTCTGCAGTAATGTTTTTTCAGGTTCACAAATAAAGTGCATAATTTCGTGGATAGTTGTCTTAGTTGAGGCTTTGTCACGTAAAAGTATCTTATCATTGGTGGCTACACCATTAGTATAACCTATTTCTAAAGGACTTCTACCTGTTTGAGAAAGAAATTCTTCTAATTGCTTCGAATTAAAAGTTAATTTACCGTTTCTTAAATCTTTAAGTCTGGTAGTGATATATTCGGGTGCTTCACCATGGTAAACCCCATTGATAAAGTCGCTAACAACAGCGAGACATTCTTCTGGATTAGCTTCAGAATCCGGTAAAGGAAGTGGCATAGCATTCGCTACTGTTTCTGGAATATATTTTTTTAGAAATTCATCAATTTCTGCAGAATTATCTGTCTCGACTATTCCGGCTGCCTGTCGCGCGGCTTGCATCTGAGCAACAATATCATCAACGGTATCGCCACCTGAAGCGCCTCCGTTTTGTTCAAATGTGGATGCTAGTTGTTCTAAAGTGTAAGAATTTCTTGCTTTTTGCAAAGCAATTTTTGGTTCTTCTTCTTCTAAAATATTTTCTAATTTGGTTATATCTAATTCTTGTGAAGCTTTTTCAATCATATATTTATATCTTTTGATTTATCATAAACATTTAATAATATATTTGCAATTGCCATAGCTTTCTAACAAGGTAGTTGCGAAAAATATAGAATTAAAGGTATATTGTTATTAGTTAAAAATATAATTATGCATGAACCTGATCCAGCTACAATTGAAAGACTACAAAATTTAGCAGCAGTTGGTAAAGCTCTTAATGATACATACTCTGAAGAAAATTTGGATATTGGTAGTGATTTCTATATGGCTTTTGATAACCTCAATAAATTCAAAGAAGGCTTAGATAAATTAGTACTAGATGAGCCTACTAGAGCAGGTATGTATGATTTAATTGAGTATCTTCGTAAAAAGATTCAAAGAAGAATGGGGTATACTGGGTCGAAAATGTAATTATTCTCTGCTACCCGCACTTCTTTTCTTGACTTCTTATTTCAATCTTGAGATTCTATATTAAAGGGTTTTTATCTCTAATTTTTGGCTATGGCAGGGATGGGCAATACACAAGATACAAAGAGTAAACTGCTTGGAATAGTTCAAGGTGATATGGGTGGTGTTAAAAAGATAAATCCTTCAATAGTGGAAGGGCCAAGATTGAAGAATTTAATGTGGAAAAGATTAGTATCAAAATACATAAAACAAGGGCTACCGTATGAGCAGATTGTTAAGAATATGTTGCTCATAGACGAATATATTGAAACTGGTAAATTAACTGAAGAATTAATTAGATATAAAGTAACATGAAGATATTTAATCTATTTGAATTACGAAGATGGGATGTGTCTGGAGAGCTTATAGGAACTTCTCAAGAAGGGGGAACAAGTGGGCTGCCATCTCCAGAAGAGATGGCTGAAGACTTGAGCGATCTCGGACAAGAGGCACACATAGATTCACCTCCAAAAGAGGATACACCAGATGGAGGGGAAGAACCTATGCCTCTTCAAGAAACTCAACTCGATGGAGGGGAAGAACCTATGCCTCTTAAAGAAACTCAACTCGATGGAGTAAACCCTCTTGAAGAAACACCTGCTGCGGAACCTGTTGTTTCTGATAAAGAGTCTGTAGATAATACTATTGTTTTAAGTACATTTGATTGGCATGCTGGTAAAAGACCCGAAGGATATCAATCGACCACTGAAATGCATGATAAACTAAAAGCAAAGCATCTGCGCAGTAAAGATGTATTGGGTTTAGAAAAAGTAGTAAGATGGAATGCATTGATTTATAAGGCTTATAATGGAGGTCTTACAGCACAAGAAAGTGATGAAATGGTTGCATTGTCTAAAGAATATAATGCAAACGCAAGAACACTATTAGAATCCCAAGCAGAAAGTGTTCAACCTTCTACTCCTGTAGATGGAGATGAGGCCCCCCCTGTAGTTGCACCTTCTGCGGACAGTGGTGAACCATTACCTGCAGAAGCATCTGATAATGAAATTATTAAAGATGAAATTGATGGTTTAACCGAGAATTATTTGGTTGATGCTAAAAAAAATATTTTAGAAAATGACTCGCTACCTAAACCAGTTAAAAAAGCATTACTTGCTAGCATAGATTCTAGAATTAGAAGGTCAAAATTAAGGGATCAATTAGTAGATAAAGAGGCATCACTTGCCGAAAGACAAAAAAGTTTAGCTGAATACAATAAAAACATTGCTAGACTGAAAAAAGGATTAGGTTTTATAAGATTCGCATTAATTGGAGTCCTTCTAGCAGGTGGATTAGGTGCTTCAATGGGTGCGGTTGGGGGTAAAGAATTAGCCTTTATACTTGGTGGTTTGGGAGGAGGTATAGGCGGAATTGGTGGTGGATTATCGTATCAGTGGTTTTCTAAAGAAAGAAGAACACTTGATGTGAATATCGCTCAAGCCGAAAAGACTATGTTACAGGCAGACATTAGAGTGGAAGATGTGAGAGAAGCTAAGAATAAAGGGGATATTAATGACTTAGAAGCCTTTATGAGACTTTCTGCATGGGTTAAAGCGAAAGAGTTTGGACAAGAGACAAGCGTAATACAAAAACAATTCAATT
Source organism: uncultured bacterium (assembly GCA_937889205.1). GTDB lineage: Bacteria > Patescibacteriota > Dojkabacteria > B142 > OLB20 > CALARN01. The sequence goes on along the minus strand of CALARN010000175.1, from coordinate 21 downwards.
CAATTCTTGATTTACCAGGCT
>CALARN010000174.1 GCA_937889205.1 uncultured bacterium | reverse complement strand
ACCACCGAGATCTACACTCTTTCCCTACACGACGCTCTTCCGATCTGTTGTTTGATACTGAAAGTGCCTATGCATCAGTCGGAACATCTGTGATTCCTGAGGATTCGCAAACTATTATGATTGAAACATTAGCCTGCACTCCTGATTCTAAAGTATTTATAACGCTTATTGATGAAGAAGGTGTAGATTTTCCTATTGTTAAAGTCGTAGAAAAAGGTGAAGGGTATTTTGTAGTTAGTCTTAGTCAAGAAGCAACTCAAGACCTCTATCTTGATTGGTGGGTTATCAATTAAGATAGATTTAATAAAAGTGTGTCAATTTAATATTTTAAAATATACATTATTATTAATGTAATTTGTTGTTCAAAAAAATTATTAATTGTGATATAATCAGGGCAAATACACACACCCAAATTTAATATTTATATAAAAAATCCTTGTTCTGTCGGCTTGAAAAAGCTAAGAATTACTGGGTGGAGGATAAAAAGGAGGTTTAATATGCAAGACAATGCATCAAATGTGTCTGTTTCAGGTATCAAAGTTCCAGATATCAAAGACTTTTTAAAAGCTGGTGTTCAGTTTGGGCATGAGCGAACTCGTTGGAACCCAAAGATGGATAAATACATCTTTAGCTCTAGAAATAATATTCATATTATTGATTTACAACAATCAATAGAGATGCTTGATGAGGCAGCAAATTTCTTAACACAGGCTGCAAAAAGAGGTCCTATTATGTTTGTTGCAACAAAGAGACAAGCAAGGGATATTGTAAAGAAATACGCTACTGAGTCAGGTTCATACTTCGTAACATATCGCTGGTTAGGCGGATTGTTAACTAATTTCCGCATGATTAAAAAGAGTTTACAAAAATTAGCCCAGATTGAAGATGAATTTGAAAAAGGTGTTGTAAACAGAACCAAGTTTGAGGTTAACAAAATGAAAAAAGAATGGGATAGAATGAACAAAATTTATTGTGGTGTCAAAACAATGGATAGATATCCAGAGGCAATCGTTATGATTGATTGTAACTATGAAAAAGGGGCTTTAGAAGAAGCAAAAGTAGCAAAAATTCCAGTAGTTTCAATGGTTGACACAAACTCAGATCCAGATATGGTCGATTATGTAATTCCTGCCAACGATGATGCAATAAAATCAATTGAGTTAGTTGTAAGTCATTTAGCAGAGGCAATTAAACGCGGAAACCCAAGCAAGTGGGTAAAACATCAAGAAAAAGACTATTCAAACTTTGAGATTCCTGTATTCAAAAAAACAACAGTAGTCGAGCGATTAGAGGAGAAGGCTGTTCATACAGAAAGTGAAAATAAAACACCAAGAACAAGAAAACATGCCCAATCAAAAGGGATAATGGAGATAGTTAAAGAAGAGGCTGTTAAGGCTGAAAAGAAAGAGGCTTCAAAAGAAGTTAAAAAAGACATTAAAAAAGATGCCGCAAAGAAAACTGGTAAATCAGTGAAAACAGCAAAAAATACAAAATAATATATTTATTATTCTTTCTAACAATGAAAATAACATTAGAAATGATCAAAGATTTACGAACGAAGACAGGCGCGGGAATCAATAATGTCAAAGAAGCTTTAGAAATAAGTCAGGGTGATACAGAAAAAGCCTTGGTTTACCTAAGAGAAAAGGGTCTTGCTAAGGCTGTTAAAAGAGCTGATAAAAGAGCAGAGAATGGTTACATTTATGCGTATATCCATGGCGAAGGCTCTTTAGGAGTGATGGTGGAGATGAATAGTGAGACCGATTTTGCCGCTAGAAGTCCCAAATTTAGAGAGTTAGCGAAAGAAATCGCCTTACAGATTGCTGCGAGTAACCCTGAGTACATCAGTATTGAGAATATTCCAGCAGACATTATGCAGCGAGAAAAAGAAATCGCAATGAAAGACTTAGATCCAAAAAAACCTCAAAATATTGCCGATAAGATTATTGAAGGTAAATTGCAAAAGTTTTACGAAGATTTCGTTTTACTTGAACAGAGATACTTCAAAGATGAATCTAAAACAATTAATGATTTAATTAATGATAGTGTAGCTGCATTAGGTGAGAAAATTGAAGTTGGAAGATTTTGCAGAATGAAAATTGCAAGCAACACAACTTCATGCAATTTATAAATTAATTTTTTATCGCTGTCTCAATGAAAATTACTTTTAATCAAGCAGATGAAAAACTAAAAGAAGCTTTAGAATTTTATAAAAATCAATTAAGCTCTTTAAGAGTTGGTAGAGGTAGTTTACAGATGGTTGAAGCGATTAGGGCAGAGGTTTACGGTCAATCAATGCCTCTTAATCAAATAGCTGGAATAAATATGGTTGATGCTTCACTCATTACTGTTACACCATGGGATAAAAGTAATCTTCAAGCTATAGTAAAAGCGGTACAGTCATCAAACCTAGGCATAAATCCAAGTATTGATTCAGATATAGTTAGGTTACCAATTCCACCATTAACTGAAGAGCGCCGTATCGAATATATAAAATTATTGAATACAAAAACCGAAGAGGCCAAAATTGTAGTAAGACAAGTGAGAAAAGAGATAAATGAAACAATTGAGGATGATAAAAAACAAGGCGTTATAGGTGAAGACGAAATGAATAGGTTACAAAAAGAGCTACAAAAGAAGGTTGATGCAACTAATCAAGAAATTGTTAAAATGGCCGAGGAAAAAGAGCAAGACTTAATGCAGGTTTAATTGCAATATATTGATTCAAACAAGATTGGCGAGTTATTTGTACGATAACTAGCCAATTTTTTTTGCCTGTGCTATTCTTTACTAGCTATTATTTTCATAACTTATGATTACTTTCGCTAATATTGCGTTGGCTCTTTTTATTTTCCTACTCATACTGGGTGTTATTGTATTCATTCATGAGTTGGGGCATTTTATTGCAGCTAAGAAATCAGGTGTTGTAGTGTTAGAATTTGCCTTTGGATTTGGCCCCAAAGTCTGGGGGTATAAATGGAGGGGGACTGAATATAAGATAAATCTCTATCCTGTTGGGGGTTATTGCAAGATGTTAGGTGATCAAGACGGCAGTGGTTTTCTTAGATATAATGAGAAAGATTACGATAAAGCTGATAAGGAATATTTTCTAGCTAAGCTAAGAGATAAGGGCTTAGATCTTCAAAAAAGTAGCTATACAGAGATTGAAAGTTTTGTTAACCAATTAAAGATAGATTTGCCCGAAAAAGACTATAAGAAGGTTCAGAGTTATATGATAAATGAGTTCATTCCGAGGCATCCAGGAAACTTTGAAAATGTTTCAAAGAAAAAACGAGCAATTATTGTATCGGCTGGGGTAGTAATGAATTTCTTGCTTGGTGTTTTCCTATATTACATATTTTTTGCCTTGGTTGGGTTTTATGTCGATGTTCCTAAAATTGGAAATCCCTCTTTTATAGGTGCAGAAGTAGGCAATATTCCTTTTTATGAAGTTCTTGGTCAAACTGACAATTCGTTAAATAATAGTTTAATTGTAAAGGCAGAAGGAAGTCTAATTACAAATGCGGGACAATTCAAGCAAATATTGCGGGAAAAATACAACCAACCTATTAATTTATTGCTTCAAGTAATTTCAAATGAGGGGTATAGTTATCAAGATGCTAAATTAGTATTGAACGGGGATGGATATGCAAGCGTTTTTGATGATGATTTATATTTAGCGCCTATTGTGTCAGATGTTAAAGAAAAGTCTCTTGCAGAGCAAATAGGTTTGAAAAAGGGTGATATTCTTTTGGCTTTTGATGGTGAATCGTTAAATGGGCAATTAGAAATTAGCAAATTATTGTTAGAGAAGCAGGGGCAAGAGATAGTGCTTCGAGTTTTAACTGATGGATTAGTTAAAGATATATTAATTTTTGTACCATATTTTGAAGAGAACAATGCTGTTCTTGGCGTTGTTTATTATACAAATAATCCTTATCCGGAATATTTATTAAGAATTAATTACTTAAACAATAAAGTGTTTAGTGGTTTTAGTCATGCAATCAATATGACTGCATATAATGTTTCGGGAATAGTTGAATTAATCAGGCAATCAATTGTAAAGGGAAGCGTTGAACCGGTAGCGTCTAGTGTTAGTAGCGTAGTAGGGGTAAGCAAAGTGGTTTATACACTAGTGGAGGTAAGGGATTTTTATAATATTCTTAATTTGGCCGCTTTAATTAGTTTGAGTCTTGCAGTAATGAATATTCTTCCTATTCCGTTGTTTGACGGAGGCCATCTCGTGATGCTCGTACTTGAAAAGATTCGTGGTAAAAAGTTGAATGCTAATACACAAGAAAAAATATCAATTATTGCTTTTTATACACTAATTGTATTATCTGTTTTGATAATCTTTAAAGATATTTTGTCTTTTGAATTTATCAAACAAATAATTAGTAATATTGGTAGCATTTTTAACCCTTAGTTTGTTATAATTAGGCGCTAAATTTATATAAAAAACCGAAGGAGGTGTTAAGTTAATAATGGCAGTAATCGTACATAACGACATGCCTATCGATCAAGCGTTAAAGATGCTTTGGAGAGAAGCCAATCGTGAAGATATACCAGCTACTTTGTTAAAGAATAGATATAGAAGTACTGAGACATTTGATAGACACGAGAAAAATAAGGTATGGGGTAAAATGAAGCGCAGAAGAAGAACAGCAAAGCGCAGATTAATTGGTAAGAATAAAACTTTCTTGCAACAATACTACAGATAATACTAACTGTATTTAGGTTCAAATTTTAGTTCTGGCTTTAGCTAGGATACTTGTTTTATTACCTTAAGAATAAATGACACTTTATAGAAAGTATCGAGCTCAAAAGTTTAATGAAATTGTTGGGCAAGATCATGTAGTGCAAATTTTAAAACAAGCGGTATTAGATAGTAAATTCGCACATGCTTATTTATTTTCAGGGCCAAGGGGTACAGGTAAGACTTCAATGGCGAGAATCCTAGCTAAAGCTTTAAATTGTCAAAATCCAGATAACGGAGAGCCTTGTAACAAATGCTCGAGTTGTTTGGCAATAAATACTGGCAGGTTTATGGACTTAATCGAGATTGATGCTGCTTCAAATCGGGGTATTGATGAAATCAGAGATTTAAAAGAGGGTATCAGTTTTCTTCCAGCTCAAGGTAAATTTAAGATTTATATTATTGACGAGGTTCATATGTTAACTGAGCCTGCTTTTAATGCTTTACTCAAGACGTTAGAAGAGCCGCCCACTCAGGTATTATTCATTTTAGCTACCACTGAGCCACAAAAGTTACCCCTTACAATTATTTCACGCACCCAAAGATTTGATTTCAGATTAGCAAACGACAAAGATTTAGCAACAAAATTGAAACGAGTCTTAAAACATGAAAATATTGCGATGTCTAAAGAGGGGTTAGAGATTATTATTAAGGCAGGTCAGGGCAGTTATCGTGATGCAGAGACTGTTTTAGAAAAGGTAATTTCATCATTGAATAATACGAAAGATAATCAAATAGTTGAGATTTCAAAAGAGAATATTGAAAAGATATTGGGTTATGTTAATTCAACGACAATAAATACTTTTCTTGAGGCAATGATTAATAACGATAGAATCAAAGCTTTAGAAATTGTTCATGATATAGCCGAAGATGGAGCAAGTCTTGTGCAATTTGTTAAAGAGGCATTAGAAAAGTCGCGAGAATTAATGCTAAAAATTGTGAAAGCAGGCGGTAATGTGAGTGTTATATTGAAGCTTATTGGTGAATTAAATAAAGCCAGTTTTGAAATGAAAACCAGCCTTATTAGTATTTTACCGGTTGAGATGGCAGTAATTAATTGCACAATAGTCGAGACCTCTCCAGAAAAGAAGATTGAGCCCAAACAAATTAGTAAGATAATTGTCTCTGAATCAAAGAGTGACGAAAAAGAGATGGTAGTTAAGGATGCAAAAGGTGAAGCTGAAGTGAATACAGAAAATGTTATTGATGATGACGCAGCGCAGGCATTATTAAAAAAAATCAACAATACTTGGGATGAAATTTTGCAAGCTGCAAAAAAACATAATCATTTTTTAACTGCGATTCTGTCTAAGGCAGAATTTGTGTTTATTCCTGGTGAGGGGCTCGTTCTTAAAGTCTCTTCTTCCTTTCATAAGAAGCAACTTGATAGCCTAGAGACTAGAAAGATTTTAAATACAATTATCGCAACAGTTACTGGAAGTCAATCACAGTTTAAATGTATAATAGACAAAACAATAAAAACTAATGATGCAAAACAGTCAAACGCAAAATTAGTTGAAGAATTATTAACTTAAATTATTATTATTAAAAATATGGGAATGTTTGATCAATTAAAAGATGTTTATAAATTACAAAAAGAAGCAAAAGAAATGCAAAAGAAGATGAAGGCTCTAGAAATTGAAGCTTCTTCTGATGATGAAGAGGTAAAGATTGTAATGAATGGATTACAAGAGATAGAAGAAATGGAGATTGCCGATGATTTAATGACGATCGAGAATAAAAAACACCTAATTAAGGCAATAAAAGAGGCTATTAAAGATGGTCAAAAGCGTTTACAAAAAGAACTGGCTAAAGATATGGATATTTCCCAATTAAAAAACATGTTGGGGGCAAACTAAATTAGAAATTCATGTGCATTCACTACCTAGAAATGTACAAAAGTTAATAGACGCTTTCGTTAAGCTACCTGGTATAGGTCCTAAAACGGCTTCCCGTTTAGTCCTGTATATTTTGCATTCTCCCAATCAATTCTCTCAAGATTTTGGTAATAACTTACTAAGCTTAAAACAAAATGTTAAATTTTGTAGTAATTGCTATAACCTTTCAGAAAATGATTTCTGTTTAATATGTAGTGACGAGAAGAGAACCCAGCAAAAAATAATTGTCGTAGAAGATATTTTAGATTTGTTAGCATTTGAAAATATTGGCGAATATAACGGGACATACCATGTTTTAGGAGGACTAATATCTCCCATGCAGGGGGTTGGGCCCGAGAATTTAAACATTGGGGGGTTATTGACTCGAGTTAGGAAGGCGGCTTCAAACCAAAAGTCTAAACTAGAATTAATTATTGCAACTAATCCCAGCCTTGAAGGTGAGGCTACTGCAATGTATATTAGAGAGGAGGTAGCCAGAATCGACAAAGATATAACCATTTCGAGGATCGCTCGGGGATTACCAACGGGTGCGGATTTGGATTACGCTGATAAGATTACGTTACTTAGGTCTTTTGAGGGTAGGGTAAAAATATAGCGTTTCACGGAACTAGATTGGCGATACCGTCGTTTCACAGCATACAAAATATATAATTTTTGTACATAAAAGATATACAATGAATGTAAATTTTAAAGAAATATACAACAAAATCCCAAGCTATGTTTTTAGAGTAGCTAACGTATTGAATAATAACGGATATAAGGCCTATTTAGTTGGTGGTGCCGTTAGAGATTTGTTGATATCAAGGAATCCTAAAGATTATGATATAGCTACTAATGCACTTCCGGAAGAAATGGATAAGATATTTGATAGATGTATAACCACTAATGCTAGGTTTGGTACGGTATTGGTGGTCATGGAGTCCGATAATCTGGAAAGATTTGACGTAGAAGTAACTACTTTTAGAAGTGAAGAAGACTATTATGCAGGTAGGTGGCCTACGAAGGTTGAATTTACATCCGACATTATAAAAGATTTATCCAGAAGAGACTTCACTATAAATGCTATGGCGCTAGATTTAAATGTTTCAAGCGTGAATAAAGGAGTTACTACTAATGTTAGTTTATTAGATCCATTCAATGGTATTAAAGATTTAGAAGAAAATATTGTACGCGCTGTTGGAATTGCTTTTGATAGGTTCTCTGAGGATGGGTTGAGGACGTATAAAGCATGTAGATTAGCTTCTGAATTGGGATTTAAGATAGAAGATGAAACATTTGCTTCAATTGGCATGACTTTGTCTGTAGCAAGGCAGATTTCAATGGAACGTATTCGTGACGAATTTGTTAAATGTGTAATGAATTCGGCAAAGCCCTCTGTCGGGATTGAATTAATGAGACTGAGTGGCTTGTTAGAAATTTTCTTACCAGAGTTAATACATCTCATTGGCGTAACACAGCCAGAATATCACGGAGACGATGCGTATGTTCATTCATTAAAAGTAATGGATTTAGCTGAGGATTCTGTAAAGATTGCTGCATTGTTGCATGATATTGGAAAGGCTGAAACCAAGGTGTTGGGTAAAGATGGTAGGACTCACTTCTATGGTCACGATCAAAAAGGCGCAGAAATGACTGAGCAGATATTGAAAAGGTTGAGGTTTAGTAATCATGAGACTCAAAGAATAAAATTACTTGTTAAGTGGCATATGTTTTATTATCCATCTTCAGAATGGCGAAAAGAAAATGATATAAACGAATTAGCTAATGCCGAAGTAATTGAAGATGGTGGTTGGACAGACGCTGCGATTAGGCG
>CALARN010000173.1 GCA_937889205.1 uncultured bacterium | reverse complement strand
AGAACTCAATGACCTTTAATGCAACAGCCAGATTGCGTTTTTGATAAGAAATTAGTTCATAATCAAAATTGCGGATTGGATCTGTAATTATTAGTTTTGCGCGTTTTGCTTTAGTTGCTGACCTTAGTGTAGCTAAGATAACATCCGCTTGTTTTATTGTGATAACAGTACTTTTGTGATTGATAATGCCGGCTTTTTGCTGTGCTATCTGCCCTAAAGTGTTGCCTAAAAGCTCAGTATGATCGTATCCGATATCTGTAATTACTGAGAGTTTATCACTTCTCTTGATCGAATTGCTTGCATCTAATAAGCCACCAATGCCAGTTTCGATAACTGCATAATCCACTTTTTTGTTCTTAAAAAACACGAAAGCCAATACTGTGATAATTTCAAAAAAAGTTAGTTCTCCTAGATTGCTTTGGACATTGAATGAAATATAGTAATCATAGGTTTCATTTACGACTGTTAAAAAATCTTCTTTTGTAATAAGCTCATTGTTTAATTGAATTCTCTCTCGTGGATCTAGCAGGTGTGGAGAAACCATCAGCCCCACTCGATATTCATGTATAGCAAGCAACTTGCTTATTAGTGATGCTGTAGAGCCTTTACCCGACGTCCCTGCTATATGGATGGCTTTAAACGATTCTTGCGGATTACCAATTTGTTTTAATAGCAATTTAATACGTTTATGCCCTTTATTACCTGGAAAGAGAAAGTTACCACTAGGTCTTTGCGAGAACACCCAGGTTAAAGCTTGCTCATAAGTCTTAAATTTTGGTTGTAAGATTTTACTTTTCATTTATGCTGATTGATTATAGCAGAATAGGAGAGATGGATTGTTGTAAATTACTGTTTCAAGTATAATTTGGATATTATTATTTTATAAATTATGAAAAAGTTGATTCTTTCTTTTCTCATTGCAATGTTAACAATGCCTTTTAATTTAATGCCAGTTGTTGCGGCTACAGACACTCCTGCACAAGAAGCCGGCCTTGTGATGGCATTTACCGGTTTAACTAGTCTAATTGCATTAATTATGTTTGTATTTTCAATGGTTTTTCCCATATTATTTATTGCTTTAGCTATAGGTGGCGTAGTTATCTGGGTATGGATGCTGATTGATTTATTACAAAGAGATGAAAAAGACTTTCCCGAGATGAATATGAAAGATCAAAAAATCCTTTGGTTATTAATTATTTTATTAGCAAGCACAATTGGTGCTTTGATATATTATTTTATGGTTTATCGCGCTAGTAAAATTAAAAGATAATGAATACCCCACTCTCCTTTAAAATTGTAAGTGATATTGAAACTGCACAAGAATTATGGAGACAATTCACAGATAATTTAACGATATTTGATACCTGGGAATTTCGTTATTGTTTTTATAAGTATGAGAACTATCCGCTGCATTTTATCGTAGGCTATGATGCTGACTTGCCAGTGGGCATACTGCCATTGCAGAGAAATATTAATGAAGGTTATTTAGAATTCTTCGGAAGCTCGTGGATGGAAGAAACAAAGGCATATCTTCTTACTGATTATCAACCGTGTATGTCTCAGTTTTACGAGCAAATTAACGAACCGGCTAAGTTATCTGCAATTCTACCCTTTGAAAACTATTCGCAGTCGTTACCACTTGATGATTATAACTATCGTTTGCAGCTAACTGATTACTCTAGCTATCAAGACTTTATTGACTCTAGGTTTAATGCTAAGGGGCAGCAAACTTGGAAGCGAAAAATCAAAAAACTACTTACTAATCAAATTGAAATTAAATATAACAATTGGGAAGACTTAGATTTGTTAATCGAGTTCAATAAAAAGACATTTAAAGAAGACTCTAGTTTTACTAATCCAGATAGAGTAAAGATTTATTATGATTTTCTTGAATTACAATGTTGTGAAAAGTTTTTGAAGACAATTGAAGTAAATGGAGTAAAGCAGTCAGTGACTTTAAGTCTTAAATATAATGATGTCTTCTACTACATGAATGCCGGTTCAAACTTTGAAGAAGTCCCGAATATTGGAAGCTATGCAATCTTAATGGATATTGACAAGGCTATTGCAGAAAATGCAAAAATCTTTAATGCCCTCATGTACTCTTATAATTGGAAAGAGAGATGGCATTTAGATGCTGTTGCATTAAACAAATTTGAAAAATTGTTACCTCAAACTAATTAAGGATTTAAGACATTTTTTTCTACCTTCTGATACCTATTTACTGCGGCAAGAATGATTTCTTCAATCATCTCAAGGTATCCTATCTCTGCAATTGCCGATGCTTTAGCCAGTTCAGAACTGATATTAAGAGAAGGGTTGGTGTCAAGTTCTAAGACATATGGATTATTATCTTCGTCTACTCTCAACTCAATACAAGCATAGTCTTTACATTTCATAATGTTAAAAACATCTAAGGCAATTTCTGATAATAGCGTCTCAAGTTTCTTATTAATGTTTTTTACTGGATACTGTAGCTCTAATTTTTTGTATGCCTTATCACTTCCCCATTTCGCTTCATAGGTATAGATATGAGAGTAACCGTTTGGTAGTTTTGAAAAAATTGTACGAGATACGGGTAATATTTGTAAATCGCTGTCACTATTACCAATAATTGAGATGCGATATTCATCGCCCTCTATATACTCTTCAATAATTGCAGGGCTTTTAAATTTTTCAGTGATAATCTTAATTTGTTTTCGTAAATCTTTTTCGTTATGAACAATAGAGTTGTCTGTAATTCCAATAGAGTTGTCATGAATTGCCGGTTTTACAATTAACGGATAACACAGATCATCATCGACCTCTTCGTCTGCATCATAGACATAATCCCAGTCTGCTGTGGGAATTTCATGATAATTCAGTATTTTTTTGAATTTGATTTTGTCTTTAGTTATCAACCCAGTAGCAGTGTCTGAGCCAACAAATGGCAAGTTCATTGCTTCAAAAAACGTAGGGAATTGTGCGCCTAGAAATGCTGAGTTATTTAGTTTTTTGCTAAGATTTAAAATAAGGTCAATGCTATTAAAATCAGGGTTACGAATTATATTTTGAAACTCTGTGGCATTAATTAATAGTACTTGATAACCGTTATTAAGTAGTGTTTGATGTACCGCTTTAGCAGTGGTGCTAAGCTCTTCGTCTATTGGATCTTTTGAAAAGTCATCAATATTAGCCACCAAGCCAATATGAAGCTTTTTAAGACTTTGTTTGTCTAGTAATTTCAATCTTTCAATTCTGGCGGCATTAATCAATATTTGTCTGTTAATCTTAGCACTTGCATATCGATTTTTTCTTACTGTTTTACCTAAGGCTGATTCGCTGTCAAATTTAACTACTTTAAATTCTAAATCAGATAGAACTTTTTGAAGATTATCTTGAGCGTCAAGGAAGTTTTCTCCTGATACAGTAATCCAACCAATAGTATCTGTTGATTCAGCTGGTACAAGCACAGGCTCGCCAATATCTTTATACATATTTACTTCTTCGACATAAGGAAGTTGCTCTAATTCGTCAGGA
>CALARN010000172.1 GCA_937889205.1 uncultured bacterium | reverse complement strand
CATTATTTAGTTTATTTTTCAAAAGGCAAAATGATTAACAAGTACGAACTGATGGTCATTCTCAAGCCATTGTTGCCTGAAGACATTAGATCAGGTATTCAGAAAAGAATTGAGAAACATGTAAAAGAGAATGGTGGAGAGATCTCTGCTACAGATGTTTGGGGTAAAAGACATTTAGCATACCCAATTAAAAAACATGAAGAGGGTTATTATATTGTCTACAATTTAACTTTAAACTCGGCATCAAGTGATAAATTCCAAAGAGAATTGAAACTGATGAATGATATTTTAAGATTTCTCTTAGAAAAATTAGATAATTAAGTTATTTTTTAATATTTAGAAGGATGTCAACATCAAGGTCGTTAAATAAAGTAATATTAATTGGTAATCTCACAAGAGATCCAGTTATCAGAGAAACAAATAATGGTTCAGTAGTTTGTACATTTGGTCTAGCTACAAATTCAACTTGGAAAGATAGCAAGAGCAATGTTCAAGAAAGAACGGAGTTTCATAATATTGTAGCTTGGAATAAATTAGGTGAAATTTGCGCACAATTATTATCCACAGGTATGGCAATTTATGTAGAAGGTGAATTAAGAACTAGAACTTGGGATGATGCTAATGGCGTTAGACACTTTAGAACTGAGATTAAACTTCAAGATATGAAATTACTCGATGATAAAGATAAGAAAGGCATTGGTCTTGACTCAGCTAAGAAAATTGGTGATAAAGTCAAAGATAGCGATGAATTTGTAAATGAAATTATCGATAAAGCTCCAGCAGTAAATGATGAGCCAGTCATCGTTGATGACGAAGATGGAGAAGATTTATTTTAATTAAAAGTTTGTAGATAAATAAAATGGCATTTGTGAAAAAAAAGAAAAAAAAGATCAAAAGCTTACCCAAGCTGCCAGATCCATTTAAGGGTAATCCAGATCTTATTAATTATAAAGATGTTTACAAATTAAAGAAATTTGTGACTACTCGAGGTAGATTATTACCTCCAGCTAGAACTGGGGTAAGTCCAAAGTGTCAAAGAAAACTTTCAAGAGAAATTAAAAAAGCAAGATTCATGGCATTATTGCCATACAATGAATTAATATAAATTAGTTTTCTGCCCCAATGGATGCAAAATACAAGTTCTCGATAGAGGGAACAAGGTTTGGTATTGAAACGCATCTAATTAATAAAAATAATGCCGGTTGGGAATTTGATAAATCAATTCTTAGCCGGTTTTTTATTGCCAAAGAGCATGTTGAGAATTATTTAACTATTCAGGAAGGCTTGACCCAAATTAATTCAAGATTACCTTTCAATATTCAAGTTATTTTTATTAATAACGGAAAGATTTGTCTTGCTTCTGCAAAGAAGATAACTCATAGCACTTTTGAATTCGAAAAATATTATGATAATCAGGATTTAAATAAAAAACGCTTAAGTGACTTGGTATGCGCAAATAATCTTTTTGATGCTGAGATTAATTCTCGTGTTTTTCAAAAGATTACTGAAAACATACTTCACGATATCAATAATTTTTCAGGATTAACGATATTTAGTGGAGAACTAATCTGGTCTGGCTGGGCTGATTATTTTGTGATATTAAGCTTTTTATTAACAAATGAAATTAATACAGGTAATTATGCCGTAGATAGCTTTGGCATATTGGAATTTGCATTAAACAATATAAAAAATAAAGTTGAAATAAATAATTTTCACAAAAGCCTATTTTATCCCAATATTACAGTAATTAATAATACTAGAAAGCATCAGATATTACCGCTTGAAAAAATTAAGATTTCTAAAGGTAGAGTTGAAAAGTATATTCATAATGTAGCAAGCCCTTTTAATTATTTCGACCTGAAAGAAGCAGACTATGAATTTAATAATACCGGTTACCATCTTTCAAGACATTTATTAATTAAAAATAGAGAAAAGATAACAATTAATAGAAATAAAAGGCAGGCATTGTTCAATAGTACCTCCAAAATTATTCAAAGATACATATATCCACATAAGTTCACTGCATCATCAATGAAGGGAAAGCTATTACTTGATTACTATAATATTAAGTTTCAGCCCGTTGACCTCTTAACTAATAGAGATGTTAAAGATATGACAATCAATGGTGAAAAAAGTTATTATAGATACTTTGAAATGCCTTCAGAATCAGCCTTTCAGCTTGTTGACGGGCAAATTATTGTTAAGGGTGATTTTCTTTATAGTTACAAGAGTAGGGGAAAAGTAGTAAAGGTGATGTCAGATGTTGACGGAGAAGTATCAAAATCGCTAATAGATAGTGATATACTCGAAATTATGATTGATAAAAAAAATGTATCAATTCAAAAAGAAATACCAGGGAAGATTGTTGGTTTAGATAAAGCGGGAACGGTAGTTTTGGAAACTGAACTTTTAGAAGCCCCTGTTTCTTACAATTCCAATAAAGTATTAGGAGGAGAAATTAAAGAATGGTCGCCAAAAAAGTTAGCTGAATTTAATAATTTTAACCACAAAATTATTTTATATATTAGAAATAATAATGATATTAGTTTTGATAATTTGATTTTTAAAATTGGGATTATATCTGCCGTTTTAGTATCGAAGCACAATCTATTAAACGATAAATCATTAAAACTATTAGACGCAGCAAGAATTCCTGTCATATATTTAGATAGCTACTCAAATAATGCGAATCCGGATATTGAAAAGCTATTATCAATTTGTATCGATAAATATATTCAAATTGCTTTTAATAAAATCGAAATTCCATATAGCTTTGTGTCAGAATATTTAAAATATTACAGACAATCAATCAACAGCAATTTAATAAGAAAAGGAGTTTCTGTAAAATTTGAAAATTATCAAAGTAATTATTTATATGGTAAGATAGAAAAATCTTTAAAGGATAGTTCGGAAAATTGTTTAGTAAATATGCCAGATGGTATTTTCGAAGCTCATCCAGCAAATATTATTATAGCTTAATAAAAAATATGGACCAAAACACTAGTAAGTTAATTAAATATTTAGGTGTATTTATAATCGTAGTTACGGTTTTTATGATAGGGGTTGTTATTGGCAAGCAGGATTGGCTTTTTCAAGGTCAGCCAGAAATTGGTAATCAGTATTTAGTTTCTGGCGATTTGAAGTCTGAATACAATAATGTGGATGTTAATATACTCTGGGAAACTTGGTCTCAGCTAGAAAACGAGTACATAGATACCATAAAAGATCCACAAAAATTAGTTTATGGAGCCGCAAAGGGCTTAGTTGATTCGCTGGAAGATCCTTATAGTGCTTTCTTAACTCCTTCAGAGACAGAAGAGTACAAAAAGAACAATGCAGGTGAATATGAAGGGATTGGGGCAACTTTAAGACAAGAGGAGGGTTTTGTGCTTATCGAAAGCCCGATCGATAACTCTCCGGCGCAACGGGCTGGTTTAAAACCAGGCGATTTGATACTCGAGGTGGATTCAAATAATGTGGAGAAAAAGAGTGTATATGAGGTTGTGGCATTGATTCGAGGTAAAGCCGGGACTCAGGTCAACATTAAGATATTTAGAACTAGCGATAGAAAAGAATATGATTTCTCAATAACTAGGGCTAGTATAAATATTGATAATATTTCAGTTGAAAAGCTTGAAGATGGAGTTGTAAAAATAAAGATTTTGAAATTTACTGAATCAGATTTGGTAACATTTAATGCTCTTTGGGACGAATCAATTGAAAAGGCATTGGCATATAATCCCAAATCAATAATTATCGATTTACGAAATAATCCAGGAGGTTATGTTAGCGGAGTAGAATATGTTTTAGGTGAATTTCTTGCAAAAGATAAATTAATATTTATGGAAGAAAGTAAGAGTGGGGTAAAGGTTGAGCATAAAGTAAGTCGGGATGGTAAGTTCTTAACTATTCCTTTAGTTGTTTTAGTTAATCAAGGTAGTGCTTCGGCCTCAGAAATCTTTGCGGGGGCAATGCAAGATAATGGAAGAGCTAAAATAGTAGGTATGCCAACTGTTGGGAAGGGAGTAGAACAAAAACTAATCTCGTTATCTGATGGTTCTATGTTGCAGGTAGTTTTTCAGAAATGGTTGACACCTTCGGGCAAACATATTTCTAAAGATGAACCAATAGTTCCAGATTATGAAATTGACGATGCTCAAGAACAAGATTTGAAAGCGTTAGAATTAGTGAAATAAAACTGATTCAATTGATATTTAAATGGGCAGGTTTTTATACCTGCCTTTTATTATGCTTGACTAAAACTACAAAATTATTATATTTTATTATTTGATAATTTTTAGGATTACAAATATGAACTCCAAAAGACTTAAAAGATTTTCATTAATTTTATTGATTCTTACGGTTTTTGTAATTTGTTGTGCTTCGACTACTGCATTTCTATGGTATGGGGGATATGTAAAAAATTGGACTTGTCGAGTCGTTACAGGTGATTCTGATATTTACAAATCGTTAAAATGTGATAATTTGAAAAATGTATCAAACGCGGATAATACTAATACTGAAAACTCACTTGAAAAGAGTAACGATATTGAACAAGAATCTCAGAAGACCGCGTTAAGTATTGTTGACATAGTCGAAGATAGTAGTCGAGCAGTAGTAGGCATAGGGGTAGATGTGGAGAAGTCTTCAGAGCAAGGGGTGATTGGGACTGGTTTTTTAGTCTCTGGGTCTGGGCTAATAATTACAAACAGGCATGTAGTAGAAAACGAAAGTTATAATTTTGTAGTAATTTTTAAAGGGGTAGAGCAGCCAATAAATATTGATAAAAAAAGTATTTTTAGAGATCCGGTTAATGATATTGCAATTATTAAAATTGATGCTACAAAACTACCAAAATCAATTAAGCCACTAGTTTTAGGTGATTCTGATAATATTAAAGTTGGTGAAAGTGTTATTGCTATTGGGAATCCCTTAGGTGAGTTTGTTGGTACTGTTACAAAAGGAATTGTTTCTGGATTAAATAGAGAAGTGAAAATTGCTCAAGGTTTTTTTCCTTCAGCTACTCAAGGTTTTCAAGGCGTGATTCAAACAGATGCGGCTATTAATCCTGGAAATTCAGGTGGACCATTAATAAACTTGCGTGGAGAAGTAATAGGGATAAACTTTGCTACAGTTGAGGGTGCCGCAAATCTATCGTTTGCCTTACCAATTAATTGGGTAAAGCAAAGAATGAGTGAGGTTGAAGAGTTTGGGAAATTTAAGGTACCATTTATTGGTATTGAGTATCAAACAAAGGTATTGTTTGTGAATGGTCAAACTTTAGTAGGGGCCG
The DNA here is from genome assembly GCA_937889205.1 of uncultured bacterium. Lineage (GTDB taxonomy): Bacteria > Patescibacteriota > Dojkabacteria > B142 > OLB20 > CALARN01. Next base: position 2,688 of record CALARN010000172.1, on the reverse strand, counting down.
AGGTTATTTCTTTAGTAGAAGATGGCCCTGCGATGCAAGCGGGATTAAAAGTTAAAGATGTCATAGTTTCATTTGATGATATGACATTAAATAATGATAGTCTTGCGGGGCTTATCCAAAAAAAGAAAATTGGTGATGAAGTTGGGGTAGTAGTATATAGAAATAAGGAACAGGTAGAATTGAATGTGGTAATCGGAGAAAGATAGTCGTTTATTAACTAAGTGTCTTTTTGAAAACTAGTATGCGATTTTTGCCAAAGTAATCTTTTATTATTGTGCATTTATAATTGGAAAAAATTTTAATAACCTCTTGATGAGTTGGCGGATAAACTTCTAAGACAACTATACCTGAATTATTTTTTAAATTGGTATCACAAAAATTTTTAATAACTACATAGAATTCAAGTCCATTGTCTCTTGCGAAAAGAGCTTTTCTAGGTTCTCTTTTTAGTACATCGTCAGCAACTAAATGCGTGTCTTTGGTAGGAATGTAGGGTGGGTTAGAGACGATAAAATCGAATTGCTTGCGACTATTGAAATTGTGAATATCTGCTAATCGAAATCTTAGAGTATTATTGGTAAGGTGTTTGTAATTAGCCCAGTTTTTTTTAGCCACAGATAAAGCTTTTGATGAAGAATCAATTGCGGTTAAATATAAATCCTTTGAATTTTCTTCCAGTGCCAAAGTTATTGCAATGCAACCTGATCCAGTGCCAATGTCTAGAATCTGAATAGGCGCTTTGATTAATTGGAAATGTTCTAGTTCTTTAAGAGTAGCGTCTATTAAATGTTCTGTTTCTGGTCTAGGTATTAATACCTGATTATTAACGAAGAAATTGCGGGAATAAAACTCTTTGTGCTTAATAATCTGACTTATAGGCCATTTTTTCTTTCTTAATTTGATAAGTTGCAGATATCGTTGAATATATTTCTGATTAATGGCATCTTTGGCATGCGCTATGAGATATTCTTTATTCTTACGTAATGCATAAGCAAGTAAAATTTCACTTTCTAGTAATGGATTAGAGTATTGACAGGCATCAATTCCAAGAAGATGTGAACCCAATTCCATTATTTTCTCAATAGTTTCCTGTCTTGGAATCATATCATTTAGATGAGGCTAGTTTTGTATTTACAGTATTAATGATTTCATCAATATCTCCAGACATTATTTCAGTCAGGTTATACCAACTTTGTTTAATTCTATGATCTGTAACGCGGGATTGTGGAAAATTGTATGTACGAATTTTATCTGATCTGTCTCCTGAACCAATTGCGCTTTGTCTCTGTTGAGATAAACCAGCTTGTTGTTTTGCTAATTCCATATCGTATAATCTACTCTTCAATATCGATAGGGCGCGATGTTTATTCTTTAGTTGAGATTTCTCATCTTGGCATGAAACTACTATGCCGCTTGGTATGTGAGTCAATCTGACTGCAGAATCAGTTGTGTTAACGCTTTGCCCTCCAGGTCCTCCAGATCTGAAAATATCAACTCGTAAATCTTCTTCGTTTACTGTCACTTCGAAATCTTCCACCTCGGGCAAAATTACGACTGAAGCGCTAGATGTATGTATTCTACCTGCACTTTCTGTAGCCGGGACTCTTTGTACTCTATGGACTCCACCTTCAAATTTTAAATGCTTGTAAATATTGCTTCCTGAAATATTTGCTATTACTTCTTTTAGGCCGCCTTGTTCGGCATGGCTCATACTTAATTGAGTGAAATTCCAGCCCTTGCTTTCTGCATATCTTAAGTACATTCTATAAAGTTCTGCTGCAAATAACGCGGCTTCTTCTCCACCTGTACCTGCGCGTATCTCTATAATGACGTTTCTTTTATCATTAGGGTCTGAAACTGCAGTTAATAAATCAATCTCATCTTCAATTATTTTAAGTTCTTGTTTGTTAGTTTCGATGATTTCCTCATAATATTTTTTTTCTTCTTCGTTAGTACTGCTGTCTTTTAGCAATAATCGCGCCTCAACGATTTCTGCGGTAATCTTTTTCCATTTTAGGCACAGAGGATATACTTCTTGTAAAGAACTTAAAGCAATTGAAACATCTTTAAATCTCTTATTATCTTCAAAGATGCTTGGATTACTTAGTTCGTTGTTGAAAAGTTGGTATTTACTTATTATTTCGTCAATTTTGTTTTCCATCCTTTTATCATAGCAAAGAGTAATAAATAAAAAAAATAGGGCGATGAAGCCCTATTTAATTAATGAATTACCTATTTAAACTGCTTTAACATATCTTTCAATGTGAGTTTATCACTAGTATTTACTGCTGTAACCTTAGATGTTCTTGCTTTTTTCTTTGCCCTCTTGTCTGAAATCTTTTTAGTATTTGCTGCAATTCTTTTGTTTTCAAATTTTTTAACTAAATTTTCAGTATCAACAATTCTTTGTTTTCCAGTATAGAAAGGGTGGCTAAGATTTGTTACTTCAACGCTAATCTCTTCTTTTGTACTAGGTATTTCAAATGTTTTCCCAGTAGATAAATCTGTAATTTTGGTTGTGTAGTAAATTTTTGGGTGTATCTTATTTTTCATAAATATTCGTTAATCCTATGTAAAACACAATCGTAATTATAGCACATAATGATTATCCTGCAATACAAAAAATAAGCTCTTTTCAAGGCGACAAAAGAGCTTATCAACGGACAGTTAAAAATGCTGATAACAATA
>CALARN010000171.1 GCA_937889205.1 uncultured bacterium | reverse complement strand
CACCATTTACCATATGAATTGCAGTTACAGTATCATCCATGTTTATTCCTCCGAATTATCTGTAAGTTCTTTAAAAATATTATCGATAGCAACGGCAACACTTGCAATTGTGTTAGCTGCAACAGGATTCATCATTTTACTGGCTACATCAACCCTTAGTACGCTAAAAGCGTCTACTACTTTTTCACACAGAGGCAGTAGAGTATAAACATTATAGTTGTGCAATTTAGCTGCATCATATAGTTCTTTAGCAGTATACATCAAAGCAGTAACCAGTTCCCCATAAGTGTAGGGAGTGTCATACTGGATAAGCTCATCTTCATCCTGTTCATCCTCTTCATCTTCACTATCAAAAATAACAGAAGAGATAGGAGAAATTCCCATGCGAATTACATGGTACATAGAATGGTTTTTATTAAGAATATCTAGCTCTGTGCTAAATTGCTGTTTAGAGCTTAATTCATTCCACATTTCAGCAAAATCATAAATAGTAAGATTTAGAGGGACATGGAACATAGACCCCAAAATCTTATGCATGTTAAAAACATGATAAGCTACTTGATTTTCAATCTCATTCGTTTCTGTAGACATTATTATACTACCTTTATTTACGTTAATACTCTTCGTCTCTATATCTGGCTTTGGCTTTTTTAGGATTTACTTTAACTACTTCGTCATCATCTTCATCATCGTCATCTTCATGTAAGTCTTTCTTTGAATTTCTTTTGTTACCGGCTTTCCATTTATTAGTACCATTGCCAGATTTAGCTTTATCCCTTGAAGCTAATTGCCATTCTTCGTATTCTTTTTTGTTAAGATTACTAAAATCCATATGTTCAAGGTCTACTTTAAGCGGTATAGAAAATACAGCACCACCACGACATTTGTCTTGGTGTACTTCTACAATCCCTTGTTCTCTTTCTTCTGGCCCAAGTCTCCATCGCCAGACATTAGTACAATGGTCGGCCATAGCTTTAGATTGCTTTAGATACCCCTCTTCGGTGATCTGCGCTGCAAAAATAATAAGACGCTTTTTACCCGGTCTGCCCGCCCATCTTTTAGCATAAGCAACAGCATTAGAAAGTGCCCGCCATTGGTCATCACCGCTGACACCATCCATAAGACCAACATAGTCGATAGTAATAACATCGTAATCAAGAGGGTCAAGAAAGTTAAGCAGGTTCTCAATATTAGAGGCAAATCCGGGTTCGATAATATCGTAATACCCGCCTCTTTTACCCATCTTCTTGCTATACGACATATAGGCTTTATACATAGATCGACGTTGATCTTTGGTAATTCGTTTCAACGGGTCTAGTAGATTGGTCATCGATTGACCAGTCACGCGGGCTAGGTCGCGTGTTACGTTTTCTTCTGCATCCATTTCCAAGGGAACGCTAGCTACCTTAGCCCCTTGATTTGCCATGTGATGCGCAATTTTATTAAGTAGAACTGTTTTACCACCACCTGTATTACCAGCTAGAATAACTACACCACCCATAGGAAAACCTACATTGGTGGTGTCAAACATTTCAATGCCGGTTGGGATACGTCGCTGACCACCTTTAGTAAGAATCTTCTTGACAAGATCTTTTACATTACCATCTTGCCCAATTCTAGTAATTACAGTTTGAACAGCATGGCTACCTACAAGGAGATCGGAAGAGCGTCGTGTAG
>CALARN010000170.1 GCA_937889205.1 uncultured bacterium | reverse complement strand
AATATAAATGCAGTGAAAACTGCCACTACAATCGTTAAGTAACTAGTTAGTTTTGGTGACATTGTAATAAAAATACAGTATGAATTTAGTTTAACAAATGTAAAAAAATAAATATACTTTGTAGCTTATTATCTTATAGAAATATCTTTCTTATTAAAAACAACCAAAGCACCAAATGAAGTGCACAAGATTAATACAATCATAATAGGGATTGCTAATTGGCTATATTCACCGATGCCAAATAATGCCGCTGGATTATAATAATGAAGTAACGAAAAGTATTTAATATTTTCAAGTTCAGGCGTTAGCCCTGAAATTACAAAAGTAATGTAAAAAAATAGAAATAATCCGGTATTAAAGAAAGCTACTTTAGAACCAGAATTAAAGATCGTAGAGGCAAGACAGCCAAATGAAAACATAGTGAATCCAAAGACGATTGTTAATATTGAGAATTCAATAAAGAAATTTAGCTCGTAGCTTAAATTATAAATTTCTGCAAAAAGGGCCCCTGGTAATATTGATAATACAGATACGATGATGATAGCAATTAACCCTGCGAAATATTTCCCGATAAAATATTTTACCCTTGATATTGGCTGGCTCAGGTTAAGTAAAATTGTTCCAGATTCAATTTCTCCTGCAAACGCAGAACCACTGAAAGAAGCTGTCAATACTACTATCATGATTGGTAAGATTAGGCCGTATTGCTTAGTTGCTAGTAATCCGGCATAGGTAGTAATGCCACTAATATCAGCATTAAATGCCTTCATTAATTCAGGGGGAAAAGCTTTTAGTAGTTCGTTTACTTGATCCATCTGTGACATCATGGTGGGTAGAATGGCGGCGTAAAGCCATAAGAAGACAATACTAAGAATGCCTAGTATTGTAATTATTAGCCATTTATTTTTAAGTGTAGTTGTGACAATTAACCAGATCTCTTTCATGTTATTTATAGAATTCTAAAAATATATCTTCTAAGCTTGCTTTAGCTATTTTAATTTCTTTAAGCCTATTTTGGGAGACTAGCTTTAAAGCCTTGTTAATATCACCTGCCACTTTAAACTCGTAGCGATTATCATGTTTGTGTACCATCTCAATTTTGCACTCAGCAAGTACATGTTTATCAATGTTAGGCTTGTCTACATAAGCAGCATTTATAATGTAAATGCTTTTATCTTGTAGTGATTCAACGTCAGCCACTTCTACGATTTCTCCTGTTTTGATGATGGCAACTTTTGAGCAGATGTTTTCTACCTCTGCTAGGTTATGTGAAGACATAAATATTGTGCTGCCCTTGCTTTGTAAAGTTCTTAGATATTCATAAAAAACATTTTGCAGTAATGGGTCTAGCCCTCGCGTTGGCTCGTCTAATACTAGTAATTGTGGGGCATGCATCATGGCAATAATCAACGCTAGTTTTTGTCTGTTTCCGGTAGACAGACTATGAATCTTTAGTTTGGGGTTATAGTCAAAGTCTTTTATCAGCTTGGTTTTTAAACTGGTCTTGCCTTTTATCTTTTCAATGTATTCAATATGTTCGCTACCTGTCCAGTTAGAAAAGAAGTAAGTATCTGTAGGAACAAAGCCGACAAGTCTCTTGATTTCAATGCTATCTTTTTTGCTATCTAACCCATTAACAATGATTTGCCCCGAGTCGGCCCTGATAAGATCCATCAGGCAACTGATGGTTGTGGTTTTGCCTGCCCCATTGGGGCCGAGGTATCCAAAGATTTCACCCTGAGCTACTGAAAAATTGACCGATTTAAGAGCTTGAGTTTTGCCAAAAGACTTATTCAGATTAGTTATTTCAATGTAATTCATGTTTGTTAATATTTATCAATATTATATAAAGAAATCGGATAATAAGACAATTATTATTAATCGCGCTGTATATAGATATTTACAACTAGTGACGATTTTGGTTTAATTAACAGATGAAACTTAGAATCAGTGATATTTTTACAACCAGTCGTATTGTTTTAGTCTGTATTTTTACAGGTGTTATTTCTTTCAATCCAACTTTTTTTCAGTTCTGGGGCGTTCCAATTATTATTGTAATTTTTTTAACGGACTCGTTTGACGGTTGGTTTGCTAGAAAATTTGATAAGCCAGATAAAAGTGGCTCTTTCTATGATATCACTGCGGATAGGGTTACAGAGATAGTTTTTCTCATTCCCTTTGTGTTTAATCAAGTAGCTAGCCCTTTGCTGATTGTATATTTCGTAGCTAAGGGGTTTGTGATTGACCATATTCGTATGCGTAAGTATATGAATACAAATAAGGTGCCTTATGAACAAGGGAAAGGAGTGTTGTTTGCGTTAGTTAAATCGAGATTTATGAGGGCGTTTTACGGATTCATTAAGGTAGTAATGGTATTACTTTTCTATAGTAGGTTGGTATATCCAGATGTCATTTCTCAGTCTCTTGCAGATTGGGTTTCTTTGCTTACGGTTATTGTCTCAATGATTAGGACAATCCCAGCACTGTGATAGATCTAAATATATAAACCCCCATCGATAACGATGTTTTGCCCATGTACAGAGGGCGAATCGATTATATATTCAAGAGCTTTATGAAAATCTTGGATAGTGACCTTTTTACTAACTGGAATTTCGGTAGTGTAATTATCTAAATTCGTTGGCTTCAAAAGATAACCTGGTGAAATGGTATTAATTCTTATCTTTGTTCCCGTCTCTAGGGCTGCTAGTTTAGTAAATTCTACTAAGGTCTTTTTTGATAGAAGATAGGCAGACATTTTTGGAATGTTATTGTTTGTTTTTGCGTCAGCAATGTTGATAATCAGGCCTTCTTTTTGTGTCTTTATATATCTTGATGATAAAAGATAGGGAGCAAAGAAATTAATTTTAAACTCATCAACTAGCTGATCAACTGAAGTTTCAGTAAGTGGAATCTTATTAAATACTGCAGCGGAGTTTACCAGTAAATCAATGTTACCAATGGTGGCAATAACAGAGTCAATAAAAGGTACGATTTGCTCTATGTATGAAAAATCACAATTAAATAGTGTGATTCTATTTGGGTACTTGTCTTTAATCTTTATGGCGTTATCTTTTGAGGTGTTGTAGTGTAATGCTATATTGTATCCTCGAGATAGTAAATATTCTACAATAATAAGTCCAACCCTTGTAGCGCCTCCAGTTACTAATGCTGTTTTAGTATTTTTTAGCATGTTAATTAATTATAATTTTACTGCTTGGATTTTATTACATAATTGTGAATAAGTCTATTATTGTTGCAAATATGATATAATTCACACCATTAATTTATCAATTATATATGGAGCAATATTCTACTACTTTTGCAAAATGTTATGCGCAGTCACCTAAGTGGGAAAAAAGTATTGTGCCTGCATTTCAGAGAATTTTTAAAATTAAATTAAATAGTCATTCAAAGATACTGGATTTAGGTTGCGGAAGTGGAGATTTGATACCTATTGTAAATAAATTTGGAGTAAACAAAGATAACTATATTGGTATAGATAGTAGCGAAGCAATGATTAAGATTGCAAAACAAAGATATGCAGAATATACGTTTTATAATGAATTTGCCCAGTCTTTTTGTGATAAATACGAATTAGGAAATGCCTTTGATCTTGTGGTTAGTAGTATGGTGTTTTGTGTTTTTACTACACCAAAAGAGCTATTCAAGGCTTTTGAACAAGTTTCTTTAACCTTAAAAACTGGCGGAAGCTTTGTTTTGTTAGTTCCACATCCATTGAACGATCCATATATGCAAAACAAATCAGAAGCAACAAATTATTTTAAATCCGGCGAGATATATTGTAGTAAGAAGAAATTAGTAAATGAAGTTGAACTAGTTTTTTCTGATACGCATTGGTTAATCGGTGATTATGTATCTGCAGCAGCTAAGTCTGGCTTACTATTAGAGGCTGTAGATGAGTGCTATTCTGCAAATTACACAGTGCCTTATCATATAATGTTTACGTTTAAAAAATGTTAAATCTTCCATACCTTCAAAGTACCTATCCATTATATGAAGTTGATTACGATAAGGTACCGGGTTTAAATTACCCAGCATTAACAAACTCGATGGATATTCTTTTTAATCTGGATAGCATTGGCTTAAAAAAGGGCCTTCTAGAGATTAAAAAACTCACAGCAAAGTCTAATTCGCAAAATAAGAAACTAATATCTAGAGTAGCCCCTCAGTTACAGAAGAATTTTGCCGAATATGTAGAAAATGGTAATATCGATAATCCAAATAAGAATGGATTATCTCGTTCGGTTATTAAAATGCTACTTGCTGCTTCGTTTTCATACACTGATGAACAATATCAGCAAGAATTGGCAGATCAATTCAATCTTATTACACATGCTTCGGAAAGAATCGTAAGGGGTTTTCCTAAAGATGCTTTAGCTATGGTTCTTGCCGGCTCTCTTAGCCAAGCAATGTTAGGTAGTGATATAAGTACCTGGCACCCATTTTTTAGTGATATCGATTTACTTCCAATCAATAATGGACTAACGCATGGACCAGATAGTTTGATTGATTGTTTTAAAACGGAAGCGGTAAAAATTAGTCAAGTTAGACGATGGTTGTATTTCAATTATGGTGCACAACAAGGAATAGGATGTTTGGCTCGTGAACCTATAGCAGGAATGTATAATTTGTCAAATTTAGATGCTTTGGAACAAACTGAAGAGGTATATTTAGACACAATGTTGGCGGGATGTAGAACTATATTTTTTGCTGGAGACCAAGGGATTGCTGGGCAATATTTTTCTAAACTAAATGCTAGTATTGTAAAAACTGCTGCTACCGGATTAGTTCGATTATAGTTACCATGTAGAGATTGCATCTGGTGATACAACTGGAAATTGAGCACCTCCCAATGTCATATCCTTTATTTCGTGATGCCATATTGGAATATATGCCACATTTAATTTTTGAACTAATGAGCCTTGCGCCATATAGTTGGCCAAATTACGTATTGTTTGCATTTGAATTAATCGTTGAGTTGCAGGATTTTCTAATGCGGATTTTTGATATTTCAATTCTTTCTTATAGTATTTTTTTCTATGTATCATACTATCAACTATTCTTGGACTAATTGGGCCTTTCTTTTTTAAATCTTCTTGCAGTAATTCTGTAAATGTAGTTTTTTTATTTTCAAACCAAACAGATAGCCCTGCATGCTCTAAAAACTGAGAAAACGATTGCATTAAAACTTCTTGTTTTCTTCGGTAATTAGGTAGTATATCGGCAAGCATGTTTAAAACGCTTTTATTCATTTGTGGGATCGAAGCAACATCAAAATCCGGGGGTAAAATCCAAGATCGGAAGAGCGTCGTGTAGGGAAAGAGTGTAGATCTCGGTGGT
>CALARN010000169.1 GCA_937889205.1 uncultured bacterium | reverse complement strand
ATCCCCGGCATTAGCAATATCCGATTGTGGGAAGTCAGCACCATCATCAACGTTTACTCTACACGCAATTCGCAGATTAGTATCATCTTCAAAGTAAAAAGTAGTTCCCGGATAGGTGAGAAGCATCATCTGGATAAACTTGGCAATATCCGTCCCGTTATCCGTTCTAAAATTAGTAAGAAGACCCATGCGGATAGGGATCAACGTTCTAACTACAGACGTGCCTTCTCTTTGATTAATACCAGTAGTTATCTGATGAAACTTCTTTGAGCCGCCACCTACTGCCGAATTTATTTCCAATCTAGCTATAGAAGCTAGTAACATAGGTGGTTCTACATTTTTTAATACGTCTTTAGCTTTACGCATATCCGCAATGTTCGGGACAAAGGCAGTTTTTAAAGGGCGGTCGGAGAACTTTGTCCACTCCATTGCATACCAATTCAGATATGCGTTAATAGCTGCTTGGATATAGGGTGAATCGTATTCCGGTAACACCGCCATTTAAATTAATCCTTAGAAATCAGTACATCACCGAAAGCTTTAGTAAATCTATCAGCAATTTCATCAGCAGAAAGTTCAGTAAAGGCCAAACGTTTAATCACTGCGGATAGTTCAGAAGTAGTAAACGATTCACCGTTGCGGGCTTTTTCAACAGTACTTGCCAAAATAACAGCAGACGGGGCTACCTCGAACGCTACTTCATCAGCTTTAGCTTCTTCTTTTACCAAAGATTCGAGTTGATCGAGAACAGACATTTGTTACCCTTTCGTGATTTCTATCTGAAAATTAGAACCGAGGTATAGGCCACCAACTAATTTTCTCTGATATACATTACCCTTATCGAGAGGGCCTAATTGCTCTTCTACTTTATCTAGAATAGTACCGAGGTCACTTACTTTTGCAGTTTTATTGATGTTTACTATAACACCAAATCCCGACATTGGTCTGGAAAAGCTAGTTACTCCGGGTATCTTCTTATCTTTTACACTCTCAAATAAAGAAATAGGCTTACCACTAAGAGTTTTAAGAGTAGTAACTACGTTATTGGGAGTACCTTTAAATTCCTTAAGATTAACTCGGTTAAGAGCTAAAGAAGATACAAACTTAATATTGGCATCAGCTAGTTTCTTTAGCTCTGCTAGATTAAGTATATTTAGTACTTTAATAAGACGTTTATAGGCATCACTAGATGGATCAATACGATCTACCTTACCCCATTCTTTGCGCAGGTCATCTATAACTTTTTTAGTTACTAGATTAGTCATAACTATCTGCCTTTTTAGGTGTAGATACTATAAAACCCGCCGCCAATTAGATGGACGGCGGGTCTTTTAGTACAATATCAGCTATTAGACGCGCTTAGCGTAGGAAGTAGCCTTGGCATTAGCAAAAGTGATAGAAACGAATTCATTCAAGTTCCATCCCTTAGTGTTAGTGCCCTTAGTATGACCATCGATCGGCGTAGACGTTACCGGACCACGATCCGTGTATGCACCATTATGCATCGGCGAAGACAGAACAAAAGCTTCACCCGGATTGAGAACCTGCAACGAAGGTTCACGATAACCGTCAGTAATAATGTTCATGCCGAGAAGACTACCAAGACGACCAGTCTGGATGATTTCCCACTTGGAAACCGGATCAAACCAAGTAGAAAATTCAGAACCTACCATAATATCCGTGATAAGATCATTGGAAATAAGCAGGAAC
>CALARN010000168.1 GCA_937889205.1 uncultured bacterium | reverse complement strand
GAAGGATACAGCTTACTAAAATACCTTAATACAAACGAAGTCATAAAGCCGATTATCTTATTCAAGCCCGGAAAAACTAATGCAGCTGTCAAAGCTATTAGTTCTCATACAGGCTCAATGGCAGGTTCGGTAGAGACAATATCAGCAGCGATTAATCAAAGCCCTTTAATTGAAGTCAATTCAATGGCTGAAATGATGAGTAATTTTATGTCCTTTTCCCGTTCTCACATTCCCCAAGGTAATCGTATTGCCATTATTACTAATGCCGGGGGACCAGGTATTATGGCTACCGATGCAATTATTCAAGAAAATCTACAATTAGCTGAGCTTAGTGATTACACTAAGTCTGAATTAAAAAAAACATTACCCGCAGCTGCAAGTGTCAGTAATCCCGTTGATATTCTAGGGGATGCATTAGCTGAGCGATATTTAGCTGCCACAAATATTGTTTTGCAAGATCCTGCTGTTGATATGATTATGTATATAGTTACTCCTCAATTCATCACACAAATTGAAGATACAGCAAAAATGATTATTCGTTTGAAGAAATCAACAACAAAACCAGTGTTTACAGTGTTCTTAGGTGAAAAGTATGTTTCAATTGGTATCGAGAGAATGAATGATGCCCAAGTACCAGTTTTTGATGAAGTCGTTATGGCCGTTAAATCAATTGCAGACTTAGTTAAATATGGAAATACCCTGAATAACAGAGACTTAGCTGCCGCAAAACAAAAATATAGCTTCGTTGATAATACTATTAATCAGGGTAAATACTCAGATGAAATTACCGCTTTATTAAAAAAAGATGAGCAGGTGTCTGTACCTGATGACTTAATAGCTAGAATTGCTGTAGAGGTAGGCTTAGATACGCCCAAGCAGCTTTTGGCATGTAATCTAGTTGAAGCAAAAGAATTCGCTGCTGAGCATTATCCTGTTGTGATTAAAGCACCAAATGAATTACTTGCTCACAAAACAGATTTCAAGGCTGTTTTTGTAAACTTACAAAACGAGATTGAACTTGAAAACGCCTATAATGAGCTAGTTAATACTGTAACTAAAGCTACCGGTAACAATAATCCTCAAATATTAATTCAAGAGATGATTAAATACCAAGAAGAAATCTTTATTGGTGCAAATAGAGATGGTGGAGCAGGGGTATATGCAGATAATGGTAAAGGTTTTGGGCACTTAATTATTACTGGTAAAGGTGGAATTTATACTGAAGTATATAAAGACATCGCCCACATACTTGTTCCAATAAACAGACAAGAAGCTGAGACTGCGTTTAATACTACAAAAGTATCGCAAATTGTTCACGGTGTAAGAGGACAAGCTCCTTTGGCATTTACAAAACTAATTGATGCTATAGAAGCAGTTCAAAAGCTGGTATTGCTATATCCACAAGTAGCATCAATGGATATCAATCCTATCTTACTAAATGCTGACAGAGCTGTGGCAGTAGATATCAAGCTTTTTGTAAAACCATAAGCGCAAATTATAGATTTGCGAATCTATCTGTAAAATCAACTAAAGCGGAGCTAGTAGCAGCATCATTACTACTATGACCACCTGCGTTAATAATTTTGAACTCAGCATTTGGTAGAGCCTGAGATAATTTCCAAGCAGTTTCAAAAGGGCAAACTAAATCATATCTGCCTTGAACTATAGCTGTAGGGATTCCTTTGAGTTTGTGAGCATTTTCTAATAATTGGCAATTTCTTAAAAAGCAGTTGTTCTGAGAGTAATGAAACATCACCCTCTTGCTATTTAGAAGTTCATTTTTATCAATTTCTATTGATTCAACTTCTTCAGATTCAGGTTCAAACAAATATACTGCCCCCTCCCAATCATCAGACAATTTTGCTGCTTTATAGGCTATGTCTTTGTCATCTGCGAAGACTAATTTCGCAATGTTCTCTGTATTTACTACTAAGCCCTGAAGCTTCATAATCTCATCCAATTCTTGAAACTTTTCTGGAAAGAACTTTTCAGCTCCGCCACCAAACAACCAGTCATTTTCAGCTTTTGAACCAAAATATATACCTCTAACTATTAAACTTTTGACTCTTTGCGGATACTGTTAACTATATGCTAAAGCTAATGTTGAGCCCCAACTACATCCAAAGACATGCCAAGTCTCAATGCCTAAATGCTTGCGAATTTGCTCGGCATCATTAATTAAGTCTTGAGTGGTGTTATCTTTGAGTAAATCAGTATATTCAGACTTACCACAGCCTCGTTGATCAAACAAAATGACTCGATACTTCTCAGGATTAAAAAATCGGCGATTTTTCGGTTTACATAAACCGCCAGGTCCCCCATGGAAGTTGATGACTGGCTGTCCATTAGGATTACCAGCTTGTTCAACATATATCTTGTGCCCAGAACCCACAGTTAACATTTCTGATTTATACGCATCATAAATGTCATAGGGCGTTTTCATTTCTATTTAGTAAAATCCAAGTTTAGATTAGTTTCATCAATATTCTCTTCAATGCCAGTAACTGCTGGTGAGGTAGTAGAAACTAGCATTACTAGTTTATCTTTGAGTATATCTATTCTTTCAATATCGATGTCCGATTCTGAATTCCCTATGAATCCCTCATTTAGAAAAGTTTCAACAGAAGTTGCAATGGTATCTCCTAATAATGAATCTAAAATACTATTTCCTAAGGATACCTTATTCACTAAGAATTCTTTACCACTCGCAATTACTGAGATATCTACACTAACATACATTTCGTCTAATCCTTGAAAGCTGGCAGCTTGTTCATTAGGCTCAAAATTTGCATAAATGACTCCAAGATTAGCTTCTAATTTGATTCTATCCGGCTCCATATCTACACCAAAGGCATTAAGATTTTCTTTTACGTTAAAATTTTTAAATAACACCGCCAACAATTGTTTTTCAGATAATGCAATGCTAGTCATTTCTTGTGATGGATTTTCAGGTAGAAATTCTGTTTTTATCTCTAGAGTTTCGAATTCTTGCTCTACTTGAGTAATAGAAGTAAGTCTTGTTAAAGTAGCATCGGGTTCTGTCTGTGAAGATAAAACAGCAGCACCGCCAAACTTAAATAATGCAAAAATACCTCCAAATGTAACAACACAGCAAAGTATAAGTACAACACAGCCAATTAATAAACATTTACCCGTACCTCCTTTTTTTGTTTCTTTAACTGAAACATTCTTTGAAACATTAGTATGAGTTGGAATATTTGTATCAGTATCAACCTTAACAGTAGCTACTTCAGTACTACTACTTTGTGTAGAGTTATCTTGCATATGAATTTATTAAGAAATATTAATTTCATCTTAATATTATTTTGCAAATTTGTCATTAGCAACAGTTTCAGATATCCTAGAATTGTTAAAGTTTTTTAATTATGGAACAAATTGGTCACTTAGTATTGTTAATATTTGTAGGTATAATTGGCGGAATGATAGCCAAGAAGCTGAAACAACCTGTTATTGTAGGATATATTTTAGCTAGTGCTCTTTTTTCAACATTTTATCCTCTTGAGCAGAACAGTGAAAACTTCATACATAGTCTTGCTACTATTGGAGTGACATTGTTGCTGTTTTCTATAGGAATAGAGTTTTCATTAGATAAACTTCTTACTGTAAAAAAATTTGCAATTATTGGTGGCATTTGCCAAATACTATTAGTCACGTTTTTTGGAATTTTACTATTTCCCAGCTTTGGGTTTAATAGCTACGAATCATTATTTTTAGGGACAATTTTCTCAATGAGCTCAACGGCAGTAGTCGTTAGAATTCTTGAAGAGCTTGATTTGTTAGATTCTTTCAGCAGTGAAATTACGATGGGATGGTTAGTGTTACAAGACATTGCTGTAGTTTTTATTATTATTCTGCTCGGTAAATTAGCTAGCTCTGAAGTTGCCTCTGCAGATATTTTAATGGCATTTGTAAAAAGCTTTATTCTTATCGCTACTTCGCTGATTATTGGTAGAAAAATACTGCCCAAGATTCTAACTTCGATTGCAAGTCTAGGCTCAAAAGAATTGGTAATCATTTCTGCTTTTGGTTTTAGTTTACTGTTCGCACTTTTAGCAGAAAACCTTGGAGTCTCAGCGACACTTGGCGCGTTTTTAGCCGGATTAATGATATCTGAGAGTATTTTGCATCATGAGATAATTACTGAAATTAACCCCCTGCAAGCAATTTTCTCAATGCTTTTCTTTGTAACCATTGGCTCATTATTTTCATTACAATTCGTTTGGAATAACCTCGGCAGCATTATATTAATACTGTTAGTCATTATATTAGCCAAAATAATTATTGTTTTATTGCTTTGTTTAATTCTCAAATTACATTTTAAAACTGCTTTAGAGATAGCTTTAAATCTAGGTCAAATTGGAGAGTTTGCTTTTCTAAGTGCGCAAATAGCTCTAAGCAATAACTGGATAAGTAGCGATTTAAACTCAATTATTATAGCTGTAACTGTACTCTCATTGGTAGCCACCCCAACAATAATAATGAACACGACTAGAATTTATCAAGCATTAGGCGTTTTTACTAGAAATACCTTCCCAGCAATTTATCGTAAGCTGTTTACTAAAATCTTAACCGACGATCAAGAAGCTCACGAAATTACTAATCATGTTGTCATCTTAGGTTATGGAAGGGTAGGTAAATACTTATCTCTAGCTCTTAAAAAAATGCGTAATAAGTTTCTAGTTGTTGAGTTAAATAATATCGAAAGTATTATAGATGAGTTAGGCAAAGAGAGGGTTATTATCGGGGATGCCACAAATACAGATGTGCTTCTTGCTGCGAATATTGAAAAAGCAAAAATCGCTATAATCACACTACCAAAAGAAGCTGATGTCGGAGAAATTATTAGGGTTGCCAAGGGTCTTAATCCTGAGATTCAATTGATAATTCGAAAGCATCATGATAGTTTATTTTTTAATAATGAAGATGTATTTGCTGTTATTGAGCCAGAATTTGAAGCTACTTTAAAAATGCTGGAGAAGCTTTTAAATGCGTTAAGAAAGAAAGATAAAAAAATTATTAGCTGGGTTAAAGCACAGAAAAGACTTCATTAATAAATGAATTTCACTTATAATTAAATTTAGTTTTTAAACTAACAAACTTGATTTTGAAATTATTTACAGACGGTGGTTCAAGAGGTAATCCTGGTCCAGGCGCATCGGGCGCTTTATTATTCGACGAAGAAGATAAGCTATTAACTTTTGCTGGAAATTTTTTTGCTGTTACTACCAATAACAATGCCGAGTATGATGCATTATATATTGGTATCAAAATGGCTGAAAAACATGCAAAATCTTTAGGTGTAAGCGCCATACAATTAAACTGTTTCTTAGATAGTGAATTAGCAGTCAAGCAAATGAATGGAGAATATAAAATCTCAGATACAAATATTAAAAATATTAAAGCCAAAATTGACATCTTATTACCTAGTTTTAGTGCGGTAACTTTTACCCATGTTCGCAGAGAACACAACAAACTAGCAGATAAGCTGGTAAACCTTATTTTAGATACAAAGTTAACATAATGATTTATAGAGCTAACCTTAACAACAAAAAGCCCCAAGGTAAGCCTGCTTTTCAATCAAGCCCAACCTTAGGTATGCCTGTTAATAGTTTTGATAGTAAATTAATTAACGATATTTCAGAGCAAGCTCCAAATATTGTTAATCCAATTAGTGAGGCTAATAAAGTTAAAAAGAAGAAAGTAAATTTCAAAATGATTTTTGGTCTATTAATACTGTTTATTGTAGTGCTAGGGGGACTATTGTTCTACGATAGAATTGCAAGCTACGCTTCAAGGGTTGTCAATTTCAATGAAGACGGAACAACTTCTGAATCTTGCACAAATATTCTTAATCCCAACTGTTGGACCGAAGCTTTTAGACCCCAATTAAAACAAACTGATGGCTTTACTTCAGCTTTGATTATTGGTACTGATACTAGAGCAGGAAAGGGAAGCTTGATGAATACAGACTCTATTATTGTCGTCACTTTTAATCATGCTACTCAAGAATTAATGATGACTTCAATCCCGAGAGATTTTTGGTCGCACACTTACTCCACCAAGATAAATGCAGTTTATGCAATCACCTACAAAAACGCAAAAGCTAAATATAATGATGAATTTTATTATTTCAAAGAAGAGGTTAGTAAAATTGTTGATAAACCCATTCACTACATAGCAAAAGTTCGTTTTGAAGGGGTCACCGGTTTAGTAGATAAACTCGGTGGCGTAGAAGTATGCCCACCTGATGCCTTTAAAGCAAAATATCCGATTGATACTGCTAAAGGTAACGAGGCACAATGGCGAGGTGTTGAGTTTAGCGCCGGATGCCAAACAATTGACGGTGAAACAGCTCTAGTGTATTCAAGATTTAGATATTTATACAAAGGTCCAAGTTATTTAGCTTCTGATTTTTCTCGTGCTGCAAGGCAACAAGAAGTAATTGATGCCATTAAAGTAAAAGCCTTAGCTGAAGATTTAACTTTAGAACAAAGAGCCGAAACATATTGGTCCCTTTTTCAATCCTTTAATGAAATGATTGAAGTGGATATCTCTTTCGAAGATTTGCTTGCTGGGTTAGCCTTAATTGACACTTTCGATAGAGAACCTCTACACACAGTATTAGATCCTAATTTTGGTGGCATTAATAAAATCATCTATACTGATAGTAACCCCGAACAAGGCTACACTATCAAGGCTCGCTCAAAAGACTACTCGAATATCCATGCTGAACTTGAAAAAATCTGGGATAACACAGCATTCTACAAAGAGACTCCAATTATTGTTGTCAGAAATCAAACAGGAGAAAAAGAATTACCTAAAGATTCATTAGCTATAAAACTAAAGAGTGATTTATTATTCTATAACTCTTGGCATATATTCAATGATGCTAAATCAGATAAACTAGCAGGGGTTCATATTTTCGACTTTACGAATGGCGAAAAATTTCGATCTTTAAAGGTTCTTAAAGAATACTTAGGTGTAGAAGAAGTAGGGGATTTGCCAGAGGAATTTGGTATTTCAAGATCCAATAAAAACGAAGATTTCTTAATAATTGTTGGCCCTGAAAGCTTGCCCACAGCTACACCTGAGGTTACTGAAGCTGAATAAATTGCGTCAACTTTACTAAACATAGTATAATATTGCACTTAAAGACAAAAGGAGGGTTCGCATAGTTGGTCTAGTGCGCCCGCTTGGAAAGCGTGTTTCCGGAAACGGAACAAGAGTTCGAATCTCTTACCCTCCGCCATTTATTAATATTTTCACAAAGTGTATAATCATATTCGCAAATAAAAGTGGAGTTAGGTTGTCAGCCGCTCTTAATCGTGATAGATAGATACTATATAGCTTGAATTTGCGTATTACAATATTGGTAAATTTTCTGCTTTATTACTTTTTCTTTCCACTATATCCATTTAACTAGAATATGATATAATCATAATATATTTATATATGAGACAAATGGGCAACAATATTTTACTTCCCTTAGAACCGGGGAATATCGGTAAAACCATTTTTCATACTGGTTCCAAGGCTTCTATCAAAGCCTATCCCTATAGTTCAGTAGCAATGGAAGAGCCTGAGGATTCTACAATAATAGGGTACCCACTTTACACTCTTAACGAGGGAAGAGAGATAACTCTTAAAGGGCAAGTACTTATAAAAGTTATTGGGACCGTAATGGTACAATGGGGTGAAGTAGAACTTCCCACAATAATGTTTGATACTAGAAACAGTAAAAGACTCATCTTTTCACCCGCAAGGGTTCATACTATTGCCGGTTTGCGTCCGCCAAAAATTGATAGTAATGCATCATTTGAATAATTTGGTGCGCTGATTGATTTTATTTAATTAACCAAAAATTATTAACTAGTTTTTGCTTGTCTCTTTTTTTAGGCTGAAATTTTGGATCTTCAAAACTAGCTTGAGGAATTAACGATAAATGCAATGGATTTTGCGGTAAAGGAGTCCAATGAGTAGTCCAACCAGCATTTTCAATAGCACATATATGGGCACCATATAAATGATCAGATGGTTTTGCTTTTCGGCGTAAGATTGCATCAGTAACAATGTTCATATCAATTTTATGGCGTTCTATACCTGCACTTATTGTAAAATCAATGTTAGCAGACTTTCCAATTGGTAAACCAAACAAGTCATCTGCTCTATCTGCTTGTGTAAAATCAAAGTCTGTCCAATCTAGTTCATTACTAGTTAAGAAGCCTACAACAAACTGGCACTTTCGATCACAATCTGTCTGAACTAATTTCATCCCAGGAGTGGTCAATACCTTACCAACTAAATTATTAAACATCATCCTATATGGCCACCAATATAGTGGATTCGCTTCACCATCTAAACGGTAATTCACTTCAGAATTCATTACTGTAGTTATCAAAATTGCCGTATTATACAATAAATATAAGTAATTTTAAGAGTATCTTAGTTAGTATAGGTTAATAGATATATTGTGCGTGATTTCTACTTATGAAGTCAGTCCTTTAATAAGTTGAATATTAATCATAGTTGCTAGAGAAATAGATGTTTGTCATAACAGTTAGTGAATCGTTTAGATGCTCTGCTATTTTGACTGTGAAGATAACTTAGCAATTTTAACATTCTGCTTCCAAATCTTCTGAATAATCTTACTCTTACGGATTTCCTCCATTATTAATATTGTGATACCAAAGAGCACTGTTATCACCCAGACACTGCCATCTAGAGGTACTGTATGAAGAATTTTATCCATAAATGGAGTATAGACAGCAGCAACTAGTAAGACAATCTGTGCTGCTATTGCCCAATTTAAATACTTATTTGAAAAGAAACCCAGTTTGAAAAGTGAGGTATCAAAGCTTCGCATTGACAGAGCAATAAACCATTGCGGCACTGCAATAAAGGTAAGAATCGCCGTTCTCACATACTCAATGGGGTAAGCATCTTTGATTCTGACAAAGAATAATAAGGCACCCAAAGCAAGGTATGTACCTATTCTCAATACCAATAAAAGCATTTTTTTATCAACAATTGGCCCTTGATAACGCTTAGGGCTGTATTTAATAACATTCCCATCTTGTTTTTCAGTAGCTAGTGTAATGTCTAACAAGCCATCGGTGACTAAGTTTAGCCACAATAACTGAACGCCTAATAAGGGTAGGGGAAGCTTAAAAAACACTGCTCCTAAAATCAATATTGTCTCAGCTAAAGATGTTATAACAAGATAGGTGATTACCTTCTTGATATTTTCGAATATAACCCTTGCTTGCTCAATACCATGAATTATTGTTGTAAACTTATTGTCTAATAACACCATATCTGAAGACTCAATCGCTGCTTGAGTACCGCCCTTTCCCATTGCTATGCCAATATGCGCCCTAACTAAAGCAGGGGCATCATTAACCCCATCTCCAGTCATAGCTACAATATGCTTCAATTTGGTCAAGATATTTATAATTTTACTCTTATCCTCAGGTTTAGCTCGATAAACAACCTTAACATCGGCTAATGCTTCAGGAGTAATATGCAACAATTCCTCTCCAGAAACAACATTTTCATCATTAACTTCAAAGCCCGCAATTCTAGCAGCTGCAACTGCTGTATTTTTATAATCTCCAGTAACCATCATTACTTTGATGCCTGATTTTTGACATGTCTCTAACGAAGATTTCACATTTGGTCGCACAGGGTCGCTAAAACAAAGGAATCCTAAGGGGATCAGGTCTGAAATGTCACTTTGCTTTAGCTCATTTTTATCAGTTCTCTTAAACGCCAAAAGTATTAATCTCAAACCTTGCAGGGTTAAGTCTTCAAGTAGTGTTTCAATTTCTTGGATATGTTTTTTGGGGTAAAGCTTATGTAACTTCTTAATCAAAATATCTGGAGCACCTTTAACAATAATAATGTTGTCTTGATTAAATTTATTTAGTGTAGCTTGAAACTTTAACTCACTATCAAAAGGTATTTCATCAATCCTGTCATAATCTTTATTTAATCGATCAATATTTACTGTAGTTTTGACAAATGACAAAATAGCAAGATCTAAGGGGTCTCCTGTACCCGATTTTAAATCTGCATCATTACACAAAGCAGCTAAAGCCAACTCATTTACTCCGTAATCAGCCTCTTTGCCAAAGGGGATGAACTTTTCCATATAAATATGTCCCACAGTAAGAGTACCGGTTTTATCTGTACAAATAATGTCTGTTGCCGCAAGAGTTGAAGCAGAAGCTAAGTTACGAATAAT
The DNA here is from genome assembly GCA_937889205.1 of uncultured bacterium. Classification (GTDB taxonomy): domain Bacteria; phylum Patescibacteriota; class Dojkabacteria; order B142; family OLB20; genus CALARN01. The sequence goes on along the minus strand of CALARN010000168.1, from coordinate 503 downwards.
AGCTTTGTACTTACTCATTCTAAATACCCCAATAGCGAGTGTGATTGCAACTACTACAGGTAGTCCCTCTGGTGTAATTGATATTGCTAAAGCTATCAGCGATTTCAACAAATCCTCCCCTGGGTAACCATTAGCTAAACCTACAAATAATCCAAGAACAATAAGTATGGCAACTATTACCATAATTTTCTTAGTTAAACTGGCAAATCTATCTTCTAAAGGAGTTGTATCTTTTTCTTTCTTTGCTATCTCTCCTGATATTTTTCCTAGTTCGGTACTACTACCTATTGCTGTAATACGGATATACGCCCTACCAGTAACCGCAACTGTTCCCATAAACACTTGCTGTTCTTTATCTTTCGCAACTGGAAAAGATTCACCGGTAATCTGTGACTCGTTAACTTGGAATTTTATAGCGTTTTCAATAATTCCATCGGCAGGTATTTTATCTCCACTCTCAATATATACAAGATCATCGATAGTTATATTCGCAATATCTACAA
>CALARN010000167.1 GCA_937889205.1 uncultured bacterium | reverse complement strand
TCCTGTATCCGCGTTAATTCATGCTGCTACAATGGTTACCGCTGGTATTTATTTACTAGTCCGTATGGCCGGTTTTTTAGTACTTTCACCCGGTCTTTTAACTTTTATTTCTGTAATTGGTGCGTTAACGGCTCTTTTTGGTGCAACTACTGCGTTAGCACAATCTGATATCAAAAAGGTTATTGCCTTCTCTACATGTAGTCAGCTAGGTTACATGGTTATGGCCTGTGGTTCTGCGCACTTCTCATTAGCATTCTTTCACTTACTTACTCATGCGTTTTTTAAAGCATTACTGTTTCTTTGCGCTGGTGTAATTATTCATACCATGGGTGGTGAGCAAGATTTACGTCGTATGGGTGGATTACGTCGACAACTGCCTATTGTTTATGTTGCTATGTCGATTGCATCGGCTGCATTGGCAGGTATACCTTATCTTTCGGGTTATTACTCTAAAGATTTAATTATCGGTGTTCTTTGATTCCAAAATACTTGACTTGGCTTTTTTTGTGGTACTATTGCCATTGTATCTGCTTTTTGTACATCAATCTACAGTGCAAGCTTGTCACACCATGCTTTTATGGGCGTACCAAAATGAAGTGCAAACCGAGCAGGTATTATGTATTCAATCGCTGTTCCATGTTTTTCATCACATGCACCTTTAGTTTCTTTATCTTTTTTTAGTGTATTTGCGGGTTACTTCTTAAAGGATGCATTAGTTGCACCAGATCTTGGTATTTTCCCGGGCGTTTTCGCTGAGTTTGTGACCATACCTAATCTTACTTTAAGAGCGGAGTTTGCGCCTGTTTGATTTAAATTTTTAACTCTTTTTGCTGGTTTTAGTGGTTTTATTTATTATGCGATTGTTCGAGTAGGTCAATCAGCTTTTGCTTACCATCCGGGTGTTTCATTAATAAAAACTTATAAATTTTTATTCTACAGGTGATGCGTGGATTTAATCTACAGTTTTTACTTCGTAGGCTGTTATATGAGGCTATCTCATTTATGACAGTATTTAACCATCCAACAGCAAGTGTTAGATGAATGATGTCTTGATATTTTTACAAAATGTACTCGTCAAGGGGCTACTCTTGTTATTCAATCTCACGGTATTAATCCAAAAACTTACTTTAAGTGTTTTGTGTTAGGGTTAGTTGTTTATTCGTTTGCGTGATTAGTACTTATTGAGCCTATTGATGCGCTATACCAAATGCATTTAATGGAACTTCAACTAAAAACTCGTTAATTTTTAGTATTCTTTATTTTTTATGCTTTTAAGTCTTTATAGGCGTTATTTCTTAGCTCCTGTTGAAAGTCTTCTTTGAGAGATGTTAGATAAATCTTACGCTCGTGTAATCGTAAGCCTTGCATACTCTAGAGTGGTTGCTAAGCGATCTGGGTTACTTGGTACCGAATCGCTAGCTGTAGTTAGGAATGGTGGTTATTATACTAAAGATTTCACCTACCTTCGCACTTTAGAGGCTTTACAGTGATTAGCTGCAGCAGATCACGTAAAACTATACGAGGATCGTGGTTTAGTAGATAAATACCCAGCGGCTAGTTACGTTAAGTTAGTCGCACAGTCATTATTATTAAATCAAGCGAATACTAGTAGCTACGGTCATTCTTTTCATCTTGTAAATCCAAGTGTTTTACCTGTAACATTTAGTTTAGCTATTCTTATGGGATTTCAAGTGTTATTATCTACCATTCGTCTTGATACCCATAACGAATTTGCATATCTTCATGGTTTCTATTTCGTTTTAGTGGGCTGTATTCTTCTTTCGTGAATTCTAGAGGCAGCTCGTGAAGAAAACAGGGGTGCTCACACATTAGAAGTACAA
>CALARN010000166.1 GCA_937889205.1 uncultured bacterium | reverse complement strand
AAATTTCGATTCCCGTTTCTGTATTACAGAAAGTTAGGTCTGACTTGGCTCAGAAATATAAAGCAATATCTTTTGAGGATGCTCCGGAATATGTGAAGGTGGCTATGATGGATCCTCTGGATGTACAAGCTACCAATTTTATTGCGACTGTCATTGGTAAAAGAGTTGAGGCGTATTTTGCCGACCCGGGTAGTATTCAGAAATTTTTAGATACAAAGTATGGTGCACAAGTAGGCTCAGAGGTTACAAAGGCAATGGAAGATGTTACTGCCAATGTAATTGATGTAAGCGGAAACCTCGAAAAGGCAGAAAGTATGCAGAGCGATATTAGTTCTGCTCCTGTTGCCAGAATTGTAAATGTCATACTTGAATATGCCGTAAGGATGAAAGCCTCAGATATACATATCGAACCCCGAGAATCTAAAATGATTGTGAGAAATAGAATCCATGGTGTGTTATCTGAGAAATTAGTCTTACCTCTTAAGTTAGCGCCCTCAGTTGTTTCAAGAATTAAAATTTTGGCTAACTTAAAAATTGATGAGCATCGCGTGCCACAAGATGGTAGATTTCAGATTAAGGTAGATGGTGAATATATTGATTTACGCGTTTCTATTCTGCCCGCTTCTTATGGCGAAAAAGTGGTAATGCGTATTCTTGAAAAAGGCGGAGGGTCAGTTACTATAGATCAGACTGGATTAAGAGGTAGAAATCTGGATGAGTTCATGAAGGCAATAAAGAAAACAATGGGCATTGTCTTGGTGACAGGTCCAACAGGTTCAGGTAAGACTGTTACCTTAGCAAGCTGCTTAAAAATTTTAAATACCGAAAGTGTAAATATTCTAACTTTAGAAGATCCAGTTGAAATTAGAATTGATGGGGTGAATCAAGTACAGGTTAATCCAGATGTCGGTTTGACCTTCGCCAAAGGCTTGAGATCCTTCTTAAGGCAAGATCCAAATATTATTATGATTGGAGAAATTCGTGATAGCGAGACTGCAGAACTAGCAGTTCAAGCTGCCTTAACCGGGCATTTAGTATTGGCAACGCTGCATACTAATTCTGCCGCTACCGCTATGCCTCGTTTAATTGATATGGGGGTTGAGCCATTCTTGTTAGCATCTACCATCAATATTGCAGCTGCACAAAGACTTATTCGTAGAAATTGTGAGAGTTGTAAGCAACAACATTATGCTACCGAGCAAGAAATTGAGGTGATTAAAAAAGCTTTACAGGGTGTTAAGGGTTTTAATTTTGACAATTTATTAGCAAAATATAACGGTAAGTATCCCCTATTTAAAGGTAAAGGATGTGATGCTTGTAACAACACTGGATACAAAGGTCGTATAGGTATTTTTGAGGTGCTGACAATTTCAGAAAGAATTCGTAGCATGATTATTTCTCATGAACCTGCTCAGGTTATTGAAAAAGTTGCTTTAGAACAAGAAAATATGACAACAATGTTACAAGATGGTTTTTTTAAAGTCTTAGAGGGAATCACAACTATCGAAGAAGTATTTAGAGTTATTAGCTAATTAAATAGTTTATTTCTTTATATTATGGTAGATAATACAAATTCAAATGTTTACAGTCAATTAGCCGGAGCCACGGGGGCATCTGTGCAGCCTGTTCAGTCGGTTACTCCCGATCCAGTTGTTGCTGCACCTGTTGTCGCTCCAGTGGTTGAGACTGTTCCGGTAGTAAATGTTGAAACACACCCTACTACTCTGCCCGTAGCTCCGGATGTTTTAGTTGATAAGCCTGAAATGAATCCTTTAATGGACGATCAACATCATATGATGCGTTATATGCCTGAAGGTGTATTAGCTGAGGGAACAGAAAAAAATGGCTACAAAGAATCTAAGGGACCAGAATTACAACCACCAGTCGCAGTGGCCGGAGTTATGCCTGCATCAGCTCAAGAAGCAGTAAATTTAACAGAAGTTTCAGCTCCTGTTTCTTTAGCGACAAATACTACCGAAGGGTTAAGTGTTGAAGAAACTCTTACATATAAAAAACAGTTAGATGACTTATTATCTTTAGCGATTGAAAAAAACGCTTCAGATTTACATATTGCTGCAGAGTATCCCCCACAATTGAGAATTGATGGGAAATTGGTGCCGATTGGTAGTACAGAAATATCTGCCATTAGAATTGAGAAAATCGTCAATGCTCTATTAGATGAACGACTTGCAAAGCAATTAGACGAATACTCAGATGTAGATTTTTCTTATCCTCACAAATCAGGGAATCGCTTTAGGGTAAATGTGTTCTTTACTAAAGGTACTTTGGCTGCTGCATTTAGACTAATCCCATCAAAGATTAAAACAATATCTGAATTGAATCTACCAGCCATAGCTTATGATTTGATAAAAATTCCACAAGGATTAATTCTTTTAACAGGGCCAACCGGAAGTGGTAAGTCAACAAGCATTGCTGCTATGATTCAAGAAATTAATCTAAACTTTAATAAACATATTATTACTATTGAAGATCCAATCGAATATGTATTCCCCAAAGCTAAGGCAATGGTCAATCAAAGAGAAATCGGACAAGATGCGCAAGATTGGCAAAGAGCCTTAAGAGAATTACTAAGACAAGATCCAAATGTTGTTTTAGTTGGTGAGATGCGAGATTTTGAAACTATTGAGGCAACTATTACCGTTGCAGAGACCGGTCACCTTGTGTTTGCAACATTACATACTAATTCAGCATCGCAAACAATTGATAGAATTATTGATGTTTTCCCCGAGGGGCAACAAAACCAAGTTCGTTCTCAGTTGGCAAATGTCATTGTGGCAGTCATTGCCCAGAGATTAGTGCCTTTAACTAATGGTGGTAGAAAAGCTGTATTTGAGATTATGTTAGCCACACCTGGCATTAAAAATGCTATTCGTGAAGGTAAGACATATCAAATTGATCATATGATTCAAACGAATGCAGAGTTGGGGATG
>CALARN010000165.1 GCA_937889205.1 uncultured bacterium | reverse complement strand
AGCTTTTTCTTTTGTGTTTGAAAAGAAGTGATTTCTGTTGCTAAATCTTTTGCTTTCAAAGTAATTGTTGGTAAATAGTCTGCCAAAGGTTCGTTCGCTTCAATTTTAAACCTTCGCTTCATCATTTTTGTTGGGTGGCCAAACAAATTTTCGTCACCTGTTGCTCTAATTTCTGCTATACCTTTGCCATCAACACCATGTTCGCTTAATATTCCTGTAAATTTTCTTTCTGTATCTTTCAATTTTTGTCGTGCTTGATATCTTTCTAGTAGTTTTTTTTGTTGCTCTAACACTTCCTGTTTACGAGTTTGTTGTGCGAAATAGCTTTGGGCTAATGCGATTTCGGGTTTGTTTGGGTCACCATTTTGGGCGATTAGATAGCAAGCGTATCTAGATAAATTGTAATCTTTTTTTAAATTCTTGGTAACGCCATATTTATTACGACTTTTGTAGCTTTTTCCACTATCGGTAAAAGCTAGCGAAGCCATGCCCATCGCGTTATTAGCCGAGGTCTTTGCCTTGTGGATAATCTTTAAAAAATTTGCCCACTTATGATAACCCAACATAGGCATTAGTTCTCTTGCACTCCAGTACTCTTGTCCACTTTCGTTTATTTTTTTTATGTCTTCAAATGTTTTTTGCATAACAATGATTTTAACAGAATAAACTTAATTTTTTCTAATGTTTTCTTTAAATACAAATTTTAGGTAGATACCAAAAAGTGTCAAAGCCGCCCCGATAATTATTGTCATAATTTGATTATCATTTAGTGCTGTTCTTGGAATAGTAGTAGTGTTTACATTACTAGTAGGAGTTATTGTTGTCGGTGTTCTCGTGGTTATAGGAGCATAGCTTCTAGTTGGGACAATACTAGTAGGTGCAGCTGTAGTAGGCGCTGCGGTAGTGGGTGCTACAGTAGTAGGTGCTGCTGTAGTGGGGGCACTTGTGTTTGTGGGTATAGGTGTAGGGTCTGAACACTCACAAGGACCCGTTTTAACTTTATTACTTGGACAAACAATTTCACATCTACCTTCTCCATCATTATAAGCTGATTTACATTCTATCCTCGAATCTGGCCAACCACATGCCGCATCATCACCATTTGCAGAACATCCAACCTCTCCGCACTGCATGGGTTCTTCACTTCCTTGAAAGGCCTTGTTATTAATCATCTCTGCTAATTTTTTATGCCCTGCGGCGTTTGGGTGGACTGTATCATTATTTCCACCATAAATATCTCTCAAACAATCATTCCCTTGATTAAACTCCTCATAAGCATCTATAAAATAGTCAACTTTAGAATTAGTTTTTATCCATGCATTTATCTCTTTTGTCATAGCCATTTTTTCAGGACTTGAATAGCTACTACATCCCCATGGCAAAATACTGATAGCAATAACCTTCATTCCATTTGATTGCGCTTGAGAGTAAATCCAGTCTAAGTTGTCTTTGACATATTGTGCGCCTCTATTTGAGGCAAGGTCATTTACACCACCCATAATCATTAAAGCAGTGTATTCCTTACCGGCGACTGAGTCAGAAAATTGCAAGCGCATACCTTTTGGCGGCCCAACATAACTCCCGGTTTGAGCAGAACCTTCAGCATAACTATCAGATATGGTAACGCCATATTCTGATTTCATTAATCCTGGGTAATAATAGCTGAAACCAGAGGTGGTAGGGCTACCTACAGATATTGAATCGCCAACTGTTGCAAGTTTATCACTAGTTGTCAATGCTTTGGTTGTCTCAGGGGTTAAGTCATCTTGCGTTTGTAAAACATTGACAATAATGAATATGCCACTTAAGAGTAGAATTTGAGACAGGATAATTAAGATTAACGGTTTTGTTTTCACAAAGGATTATTGATGATTGCTATATTTTGCCATTATTTCAATAGAAATACAATTTCGGTTATACTGTTAAGAATTTATTAAATGAATAATGAAACAAGCAATTAAAACAGGTGTTTACCAGCACTATAAAGGTAATAAATATTTAGTTCTAGGAGTTGCAAAGCATAGCGAGACACTAGCAGAATTAGTGATCTACATATCACTATATGATAACGAGACGGCTCATATTTGGGCGAGACCGTTAGAAATGTTTACTGAAAAGATAGTTAAAGAAGGCAAAGAAGTTATGCGTTTTAAATACATTGGTGGTTATTAATTGCAATATTTTTTAGAATCAGTAATATATGTATATATGATTTAGATATGTAATGGATGTACCAAAGGCCCCAAATTTCTTTTTACTAGTAGTAATTCCTGCGCTATTTTTAATAATTCTAACCACTTTAATCAATGTGGTTATGTTCTATAACGATGTTGATTACACGAGAATAGCACAAGAGAATATATTTACAGATATTAATGTTTCGATTGAGACAGAAATTAATGATGCAATTTTGGCCACTCATAGTTTGAAAGCTTTCTTTTTAAGTAGTAACGAAGTAGATGAGCAGGAATTTATACAATTTTCGAAATACTTAGTAGAAGAGTTTAGTAATTATGGTAGGAATGTAACATTTCAATGGGTAGATAAGGACAGTGTTGTTAGATATATATATCCGTTAACGCCGGTGAACAAATCAGCATTGAATTTTGACAATAAAGCCTATCCTAATAGAATGGTGCCTATTCTTAAAACAATAGAGACAAAGAGTATAGTTGTAACTGAACCTCTAGAGCTTGTTCAAGGATATCCTGGCGTGATTATTTACAATCCCATCTTTAAAAACGAACAATATTTGGGCTGTGCTGTTAGTGTTGTTAAGCTTGAGGATTTTACAAGTAAGATAAGCGATGAAGTTAAAGTTAACTATCGAAGTCAGATTCATACAGACAATAGAATCTTTTCATTATTCGGACAAAGCATCTATGATAAAGAAGGCAATCTGATCCCAAGTCCTCTTGATTTAGAAGAAACTGGCTTTCTTGAACCTTTAGAGATTAAAGACACGA
>CALARN010000164.1 GCA_937889205.1 uncultured bacterium | reverse complement strand
TTGTCGGTATTAACAAATATGAGCAAGATCTCGAAATAAATGTAACTAAAGCTAGAGCCAAATCAGGTGTAAGAATCAAACACGACGAGATTACTCAAACAGCTTTAAAGCCGGTAATTCAATTAACACTTGAGTTCGCTTTGGTATTTCTAGCAAAAGATGAAATTCTTGAAATTACTCCTAAGAATTTAAGGTTACGTAAAGCTTACCTTACAAAAAACGAGAGAGTATGGGCAAAACGCGACAACCTAACCGCATATGCAAAACAGCAAATGGGTATAACAGACTAACGAAACAGCAGAGAATTTAGCCTCATCAACAAAATACAGCAGCAAAAGGATTGGTGAGCGTCAGCATTTAGTAATACTCTTTTTTATTCATGTTATCTAGTGATTTTTTTATATTTTGCACTTGATAACTTATCGCCTTCATCTCACCAGGACTAATTTCGCGAGACATGTTATAAACTTGATTACGAATATCGGCCATTTGCTCAAACATGCGAGTCCCTCTAGCTACTCCCAAGTCATTACAAATTTGATTCACCAGTTTATACAAGTTGTCTATCTTTGTGTTTGTCTCAGAAATCTGTCTTTCAATTTTTTGAAAGTCATCCTGGATAGTCATGATAGAAAATTAAAAACTTGGATTCATTTATTTAAACGCTTGAATATGCAACAATTTACATTATTGATGAAATTACATAAATGACAAATAATTCTAAAGAAGTATTATCTGCGCTGTATTTACAGAGAAATTTTGAAAAAGCATCTGTACTATCAAGGTTTTTCAAAACTGGCGTTGGTGAATATGGCTATGGAGATATGTTTTGGGGTATCGCCGTACCGCAAATTAGAGAAGTTGTACAAACATTTTACAAAAATATCGCCCTTATTGAAATTGAAAAATTGCTAAAACATCAAGTTCACGAGGTAAGACTTTGCGCAGTGCTGCTTCTCGTAAAACAGTTTGCAAAAGCAAACGAACAAGTTCAACAAAAAATTTTTAATATCTATATTAACAATATAAAATATATTAATAACTGGGATTTAGTAGATTTATCTGCGCCAAACATTGTGGGGCAATACTTATTAAACAAAGATAAGTCGTTATTATATGTTTTTGCAAAATCGGAGAGCCTCTGGGAAAGAAGAATTGCAATTATTGCCACCTTTACATTCATACGAAGAAACGATTTTAAAGATACCTTGGCAATATGTGAAATCTTGATACAAGATAAGCAAGATTTAATTCATAAGGCTTGTGGCTGGATGCTTCGGGAAATTTACAAGCGACATTCCCAAACCATAATTAATTTTCTAAATACTTGGCAAAAGGTAATGCCTAGAGTGGCTCTGCGTTATGCTATAGAGAAGATGCCTGAAGCAGAGAGACAGGCTTATTTATTAACTAGTAAAAATAAACATGCAAACTAAAGAATTATCTACCTATGAAAGAGATAAGAAAAATAATAAGACTGTATTAATATATTTATCGGTGCTAATTGTGGTTTTATTAGGCGCAAATCTCTGGTATTTAATCTCAAATAACAATAAGTGGGGCAAAATACTTAATTTCAAAGACGAAACAACTGTAACACCAACGGTAAATTTAGTTGTGCCGGGGCGTTTAGAAATTACATCCCCTACTCTCGATGCAAACATTTCTAGGTCGGGCGGTATTATTAAGCTAGAAGGTAAGATGCAAGGGTTTTTTGAAGGTACGCTAAACTATCGAATAGTTGATGCAAATGGCGAATTAATACTTGAGGGAATAGCAACCGCTGCAGGTGAAAACTATGAGCAAATGGCGGATTTCTCTGAAATAATATTTCTTGATACTCCTGTAACTTATGGTTTATCAGAGATGGTGGAATTGGTATTGTATGAGGTGTCAATGAAAGATGGCAGTGAAAAAGAATTGTTGAAGATTGAGATAAATGTCGTTGATTAAATATCATCTGACCAATGCCCTGAAGGTTCAGATTCATGCTTTTTAATTATTTCTATTAACGGATCTGTCGCATTGGTTGCCCTAATCCAGTGGTTATGATCATTGGGTCTTAAAGGTCTTCCAGGGTACTTTTCTGAGGCTGTGCAGGGTAATAATGGAGCTATATGTGAAGCAAGAATGTCATCGGCTGTGATTCTTGATCTGGCAATATCTCCAATATTTGGTATTCTCATAGCTGCTAATTCGATTAATTCTGCAGTCAGTTCTTTAAGAATGTAGCGATCGCTATGAAATAATTGATCTTTACCAATATAATTATGTGTTGCGCAAATTTGCATTGCAGGGCAAATATTGCACCCGGTATTCATACTTGTAGGAGAAAACGCTGCTGGATCAACATTAGGTATTCTCCAACGGTATTGAGGTTCTTGAGAAGGCCAAACTCTAATTTGTCTTTTTAAATTGTTGGTAGGCATATATGGTATATAAACAATATATTGTACCAAATCATCACAAATCTTTGCAACTCCTTTTACTATTCAAGTCGTCTATAGTATGTCTATTTACTTGATTTGCCGGTAGAGTAATTATTGGTGTTCCATTGGTGTATTGCGTACAAGAAGTGGCTAGTCCACATAGTTTACATAGGTTAATTTTGAGTAGTAGGTATTTAGGAATCCCTTCAATATTAAAGCGGGTAGAGATTGCGTCGATTTGATACCTTGACAATCTGATAGTTGATTCGCCCATGGTGTTTCTTTTTATGTTATCATCCTTTAGGGTATTTTTACTAATAAATACTGTATAATTGTGTGAGTAAATAACATAAAACATTGAATCGCTAAATGAAAAACAAAGTAATAAAAAGCCTAATTTCTCCATTACAAAAGGTTTTGTTACAAAAAAGATTGTGTCCTGCTTGTACTAGAAGTTTAAGTAAAGGCAAAGAGCTTGGTGAAAACGAATTCGGAAAAATTATCGTTTGTGAGTGTGGCCGTGTTTTCGTATATGAAAGTGAAACTGCAAGTTATCGTAGAGCTTTACATACAGACTTAGAAAAAATAAATTAGTATTTACTCCAGACTTTTATGGAGTTTGTTAATCAAGATTTAAAACAGCAAATACTTCAAGCCCCAGAATTGCCAGGGTGTTACATATATCGTGATGTACATAAGAAAGTACTTTACATTGGTAAGGCTTTAGTTTTGCGTAACCGAGTCAAGCAATACTTTGAAGGCTCAGAGAAACTAGGAGAAAGAATTGCAATGATGGTCAAGAAGATTGCAAGTGTTGAATATGTTACTACCGATTCAGAAACAGAGGCGTTGATTCTGGAAACCAATTTAATTAAGAAATATCGACCGAAATACAATGTTTTAAAGAAGGACGATAAAAACTACCAATGGCTAATGCTTGATTTGCGAGAAGATTTCCCTAAGCCAATATTAGTTAGAGAAAAACGCTTAAGGCATCGTAGTGTCATCTATTATGGACCTTACAACGAGTCAATGCCGCTAAAAAGATCTTTGAAATTACTAAGAAAAATATTTGCCTATCGGACTTGTAATAGGAAGATTACCCAAACAAAAAAAGGTGTTGTAGCTAGTGATTCTAAGCCTTGCCTGTATTACTTTCTGGGTCTGTGTAATGCTCCTTGTGCTGGATTTGTAAATAAAAAGGAGTATGCGAGAAATATTAAAGCTCTCCGTAGATTTTTTGAGAACCAAAAAGAGAGGCTAATTAAAGATTTACGAGCAGATATGTATACTGCTGCTACAAAACAACGCTTTGAATTAGCTGCTCAATTAAGAGATAGAATGAATGATTTAATCAATATCAGTCAGAAGATTGATGTTGATTATGACACAGATGAGCAAAAGTTTCGTAAAATTAAACAGGCCAATAAGGCGGAGGCTTTATCAGATTTGCTGGATATTATTGCCGATGATTCGCTCCGTTTAAAAAATAATTTCAAGATAGAGTGTTACGACATATCTAACATTCAGGGTAAACAGGCTGTTGGCTCGATGGTGGTATTTGTGAATGGTGTACCAGCGAAGAAATACTATCGCAAATTTAAAATTAAAACCCTTGATACCCCGAATGATTTCGCCATGATGCAAGAGGTATTTAAAAGAAGATTCACAAAGCAGGATAGTAAGGATAGTAGCTTCTCAGTATTGCCAGATTTACTAGTTGTAGATGGTGGTAAAGGGCAATTATCTAGTGTAATCAAGGTGTTAGCAGAGTTAGAGGTAGTTGTTCCTGTAGTTGGGCTTGCCAAGAGAGAAGAAGACTTGTTTATTCCTGCCGAAGGTGAATTGGGAGAGTTAAGCTATATCAAGAAGACTTTGCCACAGGGCTCTCAGGCGAGGTTTCTGATGCAAAGAATTAGAGATGAAGCGCATAGGTTTGGAATTACCTATCATCGTGAATTAAGATTGAAGGCTCAGAAGTTTTCTGTATTAAGCGAAATACCGGGCGTCGGTAAGGTTATTGGTACAAAGTTATTAAAGGCTTTTGGCAACATTGAAGAAATTTCTAAAGCTAGTGAGTCAGATTTATTATTGATAGTAAAACACAAAGGTACGGTTGCAAAAATCAGGGCTGCTTTAGGCAACCCTGAAAAATCTTTGAAAAAGGATGAGTCTAGCGGTTAACTAGCACATATTTTGTGCCCCTCCCCTTGCCTTCAATTCTGATAAGTTTCTTCTCAACTAAATCGTTAAGATCTCTAAAAGCCGTCATAGTTGATACTTCCATCATTTGCACATAGTCTTCTCTTTTAACTGTAGGGATGGTTTGTAAGTATCTTAAGATTTTTAGTTGGCGTCTATTAAGATCTAAGAATGGTTGTTTGGTTGTCTTTTCCGATTTTGTAACTTGCAGAATTTTGTCTCTATCTTCATTCATGCCTGCTCCGAGGTTTTGAATAAATCTCTCAATCCAGACCGTTAAATCTCCTTTATGCTCATTTACAATTTTCCAAATTTCAATATTTTCAGCTTCATGCAAATCGAATTCGCGTACTATTGGTAGAAATGTCTTATGAATATATCCATTTTTTTGTAGAAGGTAATCAGCTAAAGCGATAATTGTAAGTTGATTGCAATGAGCAAAAGGAGCTGTTCTAATTAGCTCGTAGATAAGAATTGCAACACGAATTAGTGGATGCACCTTACTAGTATTGCTTTTATACCAAGTAAATAAATCATTTAGCCTTTCCTCTATTGCCATGCCATGCAGTGATTGATTTCGCAGTCCTAACCAGTTATCTAAGTTAGCATTTGGCGCCTCGTTACTTCCTCTGAATTTTGCTTCCCAGACTTCCTTCCAGTCAGTAAGCACGATTTTGTTGAAATGAAGTACTAGATTAATGTCAATATCTATGTAGCTATCAGTTACATTGGAGCGCACAAAATCCATGCAGTTACGAAAATTGTTTAGTATTGTACCCCTAGAATCGTTAGTAGTTACTTTCTTACCTTCAACAGCTTTTTCCGCGTCTTTAATTGTTAGTTCTACCCCTAATAAGTGCGCCATATGGAACATATTTACCGACTTTGATTTTAAGTCCAGCATCTTTCTAGTCTGTGTGCTTATTTCATTATGGTCTAAGTGAAATTTATTTTGTTCCAGCTTAATAAGATCGAGAAGTAATCTATCACTGATTTGGTATTTGGGTTCGTACATCGTGAGTTAGCTAATAAAGTATATCGTTACCGGGCAGTAATAATATTTACCTAAGCCGACTGTGAGAATCGAACTCACGACCTGTGGTTTACGATACCAATGCTCTACCATCTGAGCTAAGTCGGCTAAATAATTTTGCGTATAATTAATGTAACATTTAGCGACTAATTAATGCAAGTCTCTACTATTAAAATTACAGTTAATTTCTTCTTTTCTATGATTTGCTTGTAATTATTTAGTTGTATTTGTTAAGATGGTGTATCTAAAAATTGTATGGGGAAGAAAGGTGAAATACCTTCACTGTGCCGCAACGGTCAAAGTCCGAGCACCATATAGGTATTTTAATTAACTCCGAGCAGGGTAAACATGACACAAAGCCAGAAGCATACCTGCCTAGTAAAGGCAAAACATGCAAACTAATCAGAGTTATCCTAGTATTGAAATTGAACCAGTGGTGAATGCCCACGTTTCTAGTGAGTCTTTAGCAACTAGGTCAATTCTCAATCGTGACCCTTTTCTTAATAACCTTGCGCATAGATATGCCGGTCAATATGGGAATACTATAAATCAAATTATTAATATTATCGAGGCTTTAAGGTCAAATAACTTTGATGGCAGAATGAGTGAAGTTTCAGAAAATATATTCACTGCAATAGCTGAAAAGATAAATGCAGATGTTCAAGGCAGGTATGGTTATGAAACTGAATGGCATGAAGAGGGTTCACGAGGTCAGATGTATTTTAATGGCAGACCTGCGCTTGAAGTATATAATAATGCTATCACACAGACTAATGGTCAAATTCCAGAGTTTGAAATTGCCCGAAATCTTGCAAATGCAAATAATTTAGTTGCTTTAGAGGCTTTGAAAAGTACTAAAAAATCTGGTTTTTTTGTTGAGATATCCCCTAGCCCAAAACTTGATGAAGCGGCTAAAAAAAGAGGTTATGATGGCAGAGATAGTGTATTTGTGTATGATTTAAACGCTGGGGACAAAGTACAAGTCGAGCAGTACTGGTTTCAGCAAACAGAGCACAACGATTATGCAGATTTACTAGCTAGTGTAAAAGACAATAATGGAGCTTTGATTGGCCCGAATACTGATGCAATACTATCTCAAGAATTATTGCAAAAATATCCAGATGCAATGCTTATGCACAATTTTATTTATGTAGAAAAACAATCCGATTTACAACCAGTTCTCGATTTTATTGAACAAAGACAAAACAGCACTTCATCTGCGGCAAAAGAATTGGTTGCTAGTGAAGGAGTTTTTTTGCGTAGCAGGATTCAAACCCTTATACCTCAAATTGTCTTTGCGGCCAGAAGTATTATTGAGAATCCAGATCTAGAGCTAGATGTAGTATTACAAATGATGGCCGAGTTTATTCATGATGAGCAGTTTGGGTTAAAAGAAAAATTATTTAATATCGCTAATTTTAATACTTTTAGTGAACAGGTAAGGAAGTATTTGGTTTCAGAAAATTCAGAGGCTGCTCGAAGGTTGTTTATTGCTGAGGGGTGTGGCTTTTCAATATCTCAGTCAAGAGGTGCAAGAATTTTTAATAAGGGTGGTTTAAATATTTCAAAGGTGGATATTCCCAAAACGAGTAAAGTCTTTGATGCAAAAGATGAGGTAGCATGCCCTAGCTGTGGTCGGGTTTTTTATGTGAAGAATGGAGATGTTGCTACATATTTTGAAAGATGTCCTCATTGTAATTCAGATAAAGTATCGTGCAAATAATTAGTAGTAAAACTTCAGATATTATATAATCAAATAAATTATTATTATGTCTATTATGGCAAAATTAACAGATACAGCAGGATCAGGTGAGGCTGTAACTACTTCTGAAGTTTCAAAAAAGGGTTCAAAAAAAACTGTTATTATTGTAATTGCAATTGCAGTAGTGGGCTTACTTTGTTTATGCTCTATTATAGCCGGAGCCTTATTAATAGTACCTCAATTAAACAAGGAAAATAAAATCCCCGACATTCTTGTACCGAAGATGTCTTTAGACACAAATTTTTCATCATATATGGGTGAATATATTACCTATACCGAAGAACTAGATGTGTACCTAGATGAAGGAGATATTGAGTGTGATAACTCTGATGAATACGATGACATTATGGCAAAAGATTATTTCCCAGATCAAATATTGCCTTTATATACTCAAATTCCAACATTACTAAATGATGAAAATGATTGTTATAACAAATATAGAAATTACGAGATAGATAAAGATAAAGAATTTGCAAGTAAACTAAAAGGATACAATTGCTCGACTTCTACAGATGCAGAAAATTGTAAAGAATTTAAAGATTTATTAGACGAGTTAATTGACATCAGTGAACAGTATGTTGGCCTTAGAAAAGAAATTGTTGCTGATCAAATAACTTTAGATTTATGTTATGTAGCATCGCTAGAAGATAATTTTGGGAATGAAGCTGCCAAAAAGTCTGCTGACGATTTATGTTATGAATCAGCAAAAGACTTTACAGAAAGAGAAGATGCCTTATTAAATAGAAAATCTGAAATCATCGATTTGTTAGATGAAATCGCTTTAAGCTATTAGATTCGCTTGATTGTTAGTTTGTATGTATTAGCCCTTTCCTGTTGATGGTGGTTTCGCCCTAGTTATTCATTATTTATTTTTGATTTTTTGATACGAGGAATTCGGGGGATAAATGCAACCGCTAGGGTAACAATTATGGCTATTAGATGGAAATCAAAGCCTAAAGCCATACCTATGGCACCTGATACCCATAAACTTGCAGCTGTGGTTAGATTTACTACATTGTTTCCCTCTTTAATTATTAAGCCGGCACCTAAAAAACCTATTCCTGAAACTACTTGAGCTGCTATTCTGGATTTTGAGGCAGGATCAACCTCAGAGGATAAGAAAGTAAAAAGCATTGCGCCTACTATGACCATGGTATGTGTACTTATGCCTGCGGGTTTGCCTCTTAATTCGCGCTCTGCTCCAATTATGAAGCCTGCTAGCAATGCTAGAACTAGATCAAAGATTAGACGACTTTCACTAGAGCCAATAAATTGATCTAACATGATTATTTGAGAGTAAAATAATTATGGAGCGAGGTACGGGAATCGAACCCGCGTCCCATGCTTGGGAAGCATGTATACTACCGCTGTACTAACCTCGCAAAGAGTATTTATTTCTCTTCTTCGATTACTTGCATAACAAATTCTTCGCCATCTTTGGCAACGATTTCATACTCGATTCCACAGTATGGGCATTCGATAACATCTCCCACTACTCGTGCTGGATCAACTTCTACTTCGTTTTTACATTCGAAACAAATAAACTTGAAAGCTTGTGTTGTAATTTGCTCATTCATAGAGATAATTGTTAATATCTGTTACATTATATCGTATATTATTACTAATTGTCACAGTTTTTCTATATGAACGGTATTTGGGATAATCAACTACTACATAGACATAATTCACTACCCCAACGCAATAAACTAACCTTAGATGAAGGCAATACCCCATTTAAATTCGTAGAGCTTGCCGGGCATCAGCTTTTGGGGATTAAAGATGAAAACTACAACCCAAACGGTTCTTTTAAAGATAGGAGCCTTGCTTATCAAATATCAATGTATTTAGAAAACGATATTAATAATTTCGTAATTTCCTCTTCAGGGAATGCCGCAATTTCTGCTGCTGGATATTGTGAGCTAGCCAAGACAAAGCTCAAGGTTTTTGTGGCAGAAGACGTAAATGCATTAAAATATGCTAAGTTGCAAGAAATTGCGGCAAGATATGCTGGTGTTACCATTGACAAAACTAAACAAGCTAAGTCAGCTGCAATTCGTTTTGCCAGAGATACTGGGGCAATTAATCTACGCGGCTCACAAGATGATTTGGCTATTATCGGCTTTAAGACTATTGCCTATGAGTTAAGTGAACAGTATCCTAAACTGGATGCAGTGTTTATACCTTGTAGTAGTGGCACGAGTACATTAGCATTATGTTTAGCGTTCAAAGAAATGCAGCTTTCAGTCAGGGTATATGCATGTCAGAGTTCAAGAATCCACCCGATTGCTAAGGCTTTTGTAGAAGGTTTTGAGGCTAGTGAGACTAGTCTTGCGGATGCGATCACAGACAGAGTGGCTTTAAGAAGAGATGAAGTGGTAGCTGCAATTAAAGAATCTAAGGGAAGCGGGATTATTATTACTGATGCTGAGTTAGAAGCTGCTAAGGCTTTACTAGAGCAATATGGTTTAGAATATTCATATAATTCACTGCTAGGCTTTGCCGGTTTTTTGAAAGTCGATAGTTCAGAAATTAACTATCCAGTTGTTATTGCAAGTGGACTATAATGGAGGGTATTGCATTATTTGCCAGCTTTTTTTTAGTTTGCCTGTTTGCAGGCTACTATGTCTGGTATATGTTTTTTTCTGCTCCTTATGTACCCTCTTTTGGCAAAGATAGGAGGGTAATTTTAGATGAAGCTAAGAAGATATTACCTCTTTTGAAGTTGAAGTCTGCAATTGAGCCCGGTGCCGGAGATGCTAATATATCATTTGCCCTAGCGAGAATGGGTTATCAAAATGTTGCTGCTGTTGAGCTTGTACCCTTCTTAACTGTATTTGCAAGATTAAGAAAATTACTAGGTAGATACAAGCAGGTAGCAATATATAACGAAAATATATACAATATTGATTACAGTAAGTATGATTTAGCAGTCATCTATCTCTACCCTAGCCTGATGGCAAAACTTGAACCTATCCTTTACTCACAGATGCCCAAAGGTTCATATATTATTAGTAATACTTTTCAATTTAAACAGCATCAGCCAATTAGAAAGATTGGCAAAATACTAGTATATGAAGTAAAGTAAGTGAAATAGTTAGTTATAATAATCGTTAATATACTGTGATGCAAGATACATTACAAACACTAACAACTAAAAATAATGCAACTTTGGCTCAAGGTAATTTTTACTATTTGAGTAATGATCCTGAGAGGGCATTAGGTCTAGAGGGCATAATTAAGCCCTTTAATATTGTATATATTGATCAAAGCCAATTATCTCAATTACTGAAAGCTGCAGGAGTAAATACATATTGTCTTGATGAGCAGCAAGAAGAAGAGGTTTTTCGAAGTTCAATAAAACTGATTCGTAATGCGCA
>CALARN010000163.1 GCA_937889205.1 uncultured bacterium | reverse complement strand
TGTCATGATTTATGTCATGACGGAAATGGAGCATAACGGTATTGCAGTTGATATTGAATACCTTAAAGAGATTGCTTCACCAATCGGCCCGCTTGCTCAACGCATTCGAGAAACGGCTAATAGTCTAGCTCTTACTAAAGCAGGGCAATTAGCTAATAAAATGCTTTTGGAAAAATCCTCTTATCAAGCAAGAGGATTGTTTGGTAGAGCAAAAGAGCCACAACTTTGGAATATTCGAGATAACAAGCATCTACAGTTACTATTTTTCGATATTCTTAAGCTCCAACCTCTTGCATTTAAGAAGGATGAATCTGGTTCACTAAACGCCAAGTTTAAAAAGGTGTATCGCCATACACCAGAAGTTAAAGTATTTACTTCTTACGAAAAACTCATGAAACTTAAGAGTGCATTTGCTAATGCAATCTATAAGTACATGATTAATCACCCGGATATGAGGCACGATCACAGATTGCGCCCCATTTTCGGGTATCTTGGTGTTTTGACAGGTCGTAGTAGTACTACTTCACCTAGTACGCAGCAGATTCCTACTCACGGCCCTGATGCTAAAATCATCAAGAAACAGTTCAAAGTAATAAAATATCGTGTTCAGTTGAAATCTGACTATGGCGCGCACGAAGTCCGTGTATCTGGTAACATTACTAAAGACCCGGCTATCTGTAACGCTGTAGATCAGGTTAATGCTGCTTTCATGAAGTTCAGGTTGGCTTCTACTACAGAAGACATTCTAAAAGCCGTATCTGAATTGGTAGACCTTCACTGCGCTAACTATTTTACCTTCTTCGAAGTAAAGATTGATAAAAAAGATCCTCGTCGTCAGGATGCAAAAGCAGCCGTGTTTGCTGTTACTTATGGCTCCATGGCTAAATCTATTGGTGACAAGATGCTCACAGAAGCTCTATTCGCTCTTGAAGATAAATTGGTAAAAGCTGCAAACGCTACAGAGGATAAGGATAAGCTATCCGAGAAAGAGGTCAAGAAAATTAAGAAGGAAATCAGATTTATGCGTTCGGAAGAAGGGCAGCAGTTCTACTTCCAGAAAGCAAAAGATCTGCTTGAAGTACTGTATAAAAAATGGTCTGTTCTTACTAAGTTCATCGAAAAAGAACAGGGTAAGGCTGCTACTAATAATGTAGTGTTTGGCCCGCATGGTCGCCCACGTCATCTTTGGGGGTATCTGCATTTCGACAAATTTGTTCATTTTGCTATGAACCGTCGAGTATTCAACTCCGAAGGTCAGGGCTATGCATCTGACTATGGTTATACTAGTATTTATCTTGCAAAGAAACTTATTTGGGAGTTGTTTGAACGTAGAGGGTATCACGTTGATATTCTTAAAACTAATGCCGTGCATGACTCGTCCTTCAATGATCTGGATTTCCGATTCTTACCTCTTGCAGTATATCTACAGGAAGCCAGCATGAT
>CALARN010000162.1 GCA_937889205.1 uncultured bacterium | reverse complement strand
AAAAAAAAGAGATCATCGTAAGTTAGGTAAAGAGTTGGATTTATTCTTTTTCTCAGATTTAGTTGGTGGTGGGTTACCTCTTTGGACTCCAAAAGGAACAATCATGCGTAACGAATTAGATGCTTTTGTTTGGGAACTTAGAAAGGCTAAAGGGTACGAGAAAGTATCAATTCCTCATATTACAAAAAGAGATTTATATGAGACTAGTGGGCATTGGTCGAAATTTGCTAATGAGCTTTTCAAAATAAATACTAGAGAAGGATATGAATTTGCAATGAAGCCAATGAATTGCCCACATCATACTCAAATATTTGCACATATTCCTAGAAGCTATAAAGATATGCCTCAAAGATATGCTGAAACGACTATGGTTTATCGTGATGAACAAAGTGGTGAATTGTCCGGATTATCAAGAGTCCGCTGTATTACTCAAGATGATGCGCATGTATTCTGTAGAGAAAGCCAAATAGAGCAAGAATTCTATGCGATTTGGGATATTGTTAATGAGTTCTATTCAGCTTTCGGATTTAAACTACAAGTAAGACTTTCAACTCATGATCCTGAAAATTTTGATGCCTATTTAGGCACAAGAGAAATTTGGGCAAAGACTGAGAAGTTACTAGAAGATATTGCTAAGTCAAGAAAAGCTGAATATTTTATTGCTAAAGGTGAGGCTGCCATGTATGGACCAAAAATGGATTTCATCACCAAAGATTCATTAGGCAGAGAATTACAAGTTGCAACAATTCAGCTAGACATGAATCTTCCCGAGAGATTTGATTTAAACTGCACTAGCGAATCTGGTAAAGAAGAAAGAATCGTTATGTTGCATGCAGCTATTATGGGCTCTATCGAGAGATTTTGCTCAGTAATGATAGAACATACCGCTGGTGCATTTCCAGCTTGGCTTTCTCCTGATCAGGTAAGAATTATTCCTATTAGCGATGAGAACCTTGAATATGCTGATAAAGTTTTGAGTTCATTAAAAGCTGTAGGAATTAGAGCTTCAATTGATAGCGATGCAGAAAGAATGCAGAATAAGATTCGTAAAGCACAAGCAATGAAATTGCCCTATATGCTTATTATTGGTAAACAAGAAGCAGAGAAGGGGACTGTTTCGTTAAGATATCGAACAGGCGTTGAACTTAAAGACATTAAGTTAGATAAGTTAGTTGAAGCCTTGAACAACAATATCGCATTAAGAAAACTCGAAATAGAGCTTTTCTAAAGCATATTTATGCGATATAATCGAGCCTATATTAAAAGTATAGGCTCATGTTTGGTCAAAATTCAGAAGATCCCAGTAAAAAAACAACTTATTTATCACGTAGAATTATTATCCCTGATGGAATTAATGATCATTCCGATCCATTTGCAGCTGATAGACTTAATTTATCTATTTTGAAATTCAAAGAAGATCAAAAAGAGCTACGTCGCTTACCTAAAAAGGTATTAGGTGCATGCATTTTAGTTTCTCTCGGATGTGTATTATGTAGTGCTTCTACTTTGTATTTGATAAATAACCCACAAATTATTGATCAATTTTCAAAATTGCTCAACCCTTAATGAGATCACCTTTTAAAGATAAATTAATTGATGTATAATTCACGCTTCAGACAGTATAGACAATAATTATTTATGTTAAATATTTAATATGAATTTTCGTCATGATTTCAGAAGTATGCTTCGAAGTGATGAAGCTGAAATAAACCAGAATTACGTCGGTAGCTATCCTGAAAAAGAGCCAGTTGTAACACCAAACCAAATTAATACTAAACTTGCTCTTTGTTTAGCTGGAATAGCTGGTACAGTGTTATGTGGAGCAGCAGCTTATATTGCAAATAACCCAGAAGCTGTGAAGGTAATTACAAATTTCTTAAATCGTTAGAATTATATAAAGTGGAGCGGGAAACGGGGCTTGAACCCGCAACCCTCAGTTTGGAAAACTGATGCTCTACCAATTGAGCCATTCCCGCTTAAGTTGCATAGTTATTATAACTGAAAAGCTACTGATTTAAAAGACTGTTTAAAAATTCTAATGTTAAAAATATTTCTGCTTAATTTTCTGACTAATATAATCTGCTATTAGCATTGCTAATAATCCAATTACAGCAAGTCCAATAATCTGTAGAAAGTATGTAAGGGCTAGTCTTTCTGTACTGTAATAGGTTCTAAAGGGAAAGAGTAACACAATAGGTATCCAAATTATTGTTATAAAACCAACGCCTAGTTTCTTTATTAATGTTTGTGGTTTAATCTTCGAGTATAGTAACCAACCTAAGAGTATTACACCTATTGAAATTACAATAACGATAAACAAATCTGCACCTATAATACTATTAAAATTTAAGGGAAGTAGTGTTTGCATTGTGCCAGCAAGAAATGCAACAGTGAAGCCAAAGATAGCTAAGCCAACACTGCGAAGTTTTCCTGATTGCCATAAAAGTATTAAAGAATAAACTAAACTAAGTGCTAAAATAGTTAAGGCAATACCAGTGTTTACGCCTAGTTTACTTAGATGATTAGCTTGCATATGATAGGCAAAACTGATAGCAGCAATGCCCATAATTATTCCTGCAGGTATAGCTGAAAATACTACTTCTTTCAAAAACCCATTTTGCTTTTTTATTGTTGATCGTGTGAATATGATAATATAGCTAGGTAAACTGCTACCTAGAAAGCTAAAAACTAGTGTTGTTGCGGGTAATAGTGGAACAGTACTAAAGAATATTGTATAGAAGATACCCATTACTATTGCTAGTACAGATTTTGCTAAAAACATTTTTGTACTTAATTTTAAGTTGAAGATGATGTTATCCCCCTCGTAGAAAATATCTGGTAGCTTTGAGTAATCATTGTTCAGTAGAACGATATCAGAAATATTACGGGCAACTTTCGCGCCTGATTCCATTGAAATACTAACGTCTGCTGCTTTGAGACTTAGTACATCATTGATGCCATCACCCACCATAGCTACCTTTTTACCTTCATTTTTCAGCATGTTTATGATACTAACCTTGTCATCAGGCGTAGCTCGGGTAAAAATGTCGTTTGCTAATATGTCTTTAGCTGAATCTAACTTGTTTTTAGATAAATCAAATATCTTTTCTGAACCAAGACCGACTCTAGCTGCAATAGATTTTACTGAACCATAACTATCTCCAGAGATTATTTTTAATTTTATACCTAAATCATTAAATTTCTTAATAATTGTTTGAATTCCAAAATTTAGTTCTTCTTCGAAAACGTAAAGGGCTACTTTATCAGACATACCGACAGGGATTTGAGCATTGTAACTGTTATATTTAATTATAATTAAACCGCGAAGCCCTCTTGCTTCCACTTCTCTTAATTGTGATACTAATTCAGATTTAACAGAAGTAGCGATGTTTTTTGAGATAGCATCGTATGCCCCTAGTACATATGTAAAATTTTCAACTTTGTTTTTTTGTTTAATTGATCCGGAAATTTGGCTATATTTATTTTTTGAATTAAAGGGGATTTGAGAAAGATTTGAAATCTTAAGAGTCCTTTGGCCTTCAGCCTTGTCAATTAATACCTTTAGTGTTTTATTCACACCGAATAAATCTTGTTTGCATGAGTTAAGAATTTTATAAAAATCATCCTCGTCATAATTCCAGCTAAAAGTACTGTTTAGGAGCATTTTATTGGTTGTGATGGTGCCTGTTTTATCAATACATAATGTGTCAATGTTTGTTAAATTCTCAATAGCAGCACCCTTTTGTACCAAAACACCTTTTTGAAATAGTTTAGAGATACTAATAGAAAAGGTTAGAGTAAATAAGAAGATTAATGTCTGCGGAATAATTAAGGCAACAATTGTGGTCAAACTTAAAATGCGGTGATCAATAGAATTTGTAGGGTCAAGATATGATAATCCGAAGTTAAGTAATCCTAAGATAATTGCTGTGATAGCAAGTATTGTAATCAACTTGTCTCCAGCTTTTTGTAAAGGGCTTTTTACCTTTTGATATTTTGTAGATTCACTTGCCAAACGATTAGTATAATTCTTTTCACCAATTGCTGTTACACGATAATAGCATCTTCCGGTAATAACAAAACTACCTGAAAGAACTTTGTCATCAGTAGTTTTTTTAATGTAATCAGATTCACCTGTTAGCCCCGATTCATCTAATTGCAAATATTCTGCTTCAATGATTACCCCATCTGCAATAATGCTTTCTCCCTCTTGGGCTACAACCAAATCATCTTTTACGACATCGCTTACAGAGATTTCAAGCTCATCGTCATCTCTAATGACGGTGGCTAGATCGGAAGAGCACACGTCTGAACTCCAGTCACACTGATATATCT
>CALARN010000161.1 GCA_937889205.1 uncultured bacterium | reverse complement strand
CTGACGATACAAAAGGGAAAGTCGTGGCTAGCGAAGTTGTATCCATATTACGGGTAAGATATATCTTATCTAAACCCATTGGTATAGTAGAAATAAATCCTTGTTCTTGTTGCAAAGAAGCAACTTTAACAATTACCCCCAAAGCTGAAAGCACCGATTCAACGCTTCTAGTAGTATCTTCTAAGTCTTTAAGATTTGTAGAGCGGATAGTGATATATAATCCGAAATGAAAGAATTTTTCATTGCCACTAGCAATCTGATCCTGCAGCTCTTCTGCATCTCTTAACGCTACTTTAATACTTGGATCGGGAAGTTTACCGGCCTCTAGTTCAATATTTATTGTTGCTTGAAACTCTGCGATTTTTCTTTTTAACCTTTGCAGTACCATGCCAGAGTCAGTTGGGTAGTAAAATGTACTAATTGTCATGGGCCTATCGAAGTTAATCAAAGGTGATAACCAATTAGCACCTACCCATCTAGGAAAACCGGTAGCAAAAAATGTGCGGAAATATTTGTCACCAATTTGTAAATGATTGAAATCAATTTCAATTGCCGGAGGAGCAATAATATCTTTAACATCAACAATACCCTCACTGAAATTTCTCACAGCTTGCTCTTCGCGTTCTTCTTCAGATGGCACCGCAGTTGTCTGTACTTGTGAACCAGCAATTGGTTTTGTTGGTTTTCCTAATAGTATATCTAATATGCCCATTATATTTGTTGTATATTTTCAGGTGCAACCTGTGGTTGCACTAAACTTGATGTAAATTCTGTAGTTGCTAACTGTAATTTTCCGATACCTGATTTATCAGGATCATACATTGAATAATATAACCTAATTAAAGCATCGTTATTCATTGGATGCGCTTGTAAACCAATATTCTTAAATTGCTTCACAATGTGATCGCGCTTTGGATAAAGTTTTGGCTTAACAGCTTCTAAAATGCTTTTTAAATTTGTTATCTTTTCTTTCTTACCAAATATTTGCTTTACAGCGCTAGTCTTTTGAACAACAGAGGCGGATTCAGGAATTGCAACAAAAAATGATTTATCAAGCACTTCTTTGTTAGCTGTTAAATTAGTAATAAAATTTATATAGATTTCTATCTGCCTCTTCAACGCTTCAGAGATTTGCTTTTCTTTATAATTTTTTAACTTATCTACATAATTGGTGACATCTGTTCTTTCAGTCTTGACAACAATTTGAAAAGGAAAATCTAGTGAGTTTAATAAAGCAGCAAATTGCATAATTTTCACATCTTGCTCTTTCTCAGACAATAAATCAAAGTTAATTGCGTTTACTTCAACAACAACAGACACCATCCCATTCTTTAAGATGACTAAATCATCACGAATGTCTTCTATTTCTAAGTGTTGTTGTGTGCTCGGTATACTACCGCTAGAAAATAATCCCATATATATACTTTATAACGCCTGTAATTTAATTTCCATTATTTTATCTCCCTTTAATGATACTGAATATCTGGGAAACTTAAAACCCTCTTTTTTTACATCAATTAAATAATCTCCCGTTTCAATTCCTGAAGCAATTGCAAAGCTACCATTCTTTAAACTAGTGGCATTTCTAATAATTTGACCATTTTTATTAAGCATATATACAGCTGCAGACTCAATTGGTTCCCCCGAAGCGTTAACTATATAACCTTTAAGATAGTTCGTTTCTTTTAGATTTACATTCTTATTAAATGATACTGTCAACGGTCTTGGATTTTGATTATTCATTGGTTTAAAACCTACGGCGTAATTACTTCCTTGATAAACAGTGTCATTAAGCTGCTGCTGGGCGGCAACACCACCGGCCAAAGTTTGTGGTTTATTTATAATCGGATTTTCTGCTTGCTTTACAATTGTCTTTATCTGTGGATTCACAGAAGCAGTAGCCACTTGTGGTAAATCTTCGAACAAAAAATTAAAATGCTTCTCAATTTGCTTCAAATTCTCTTCTTCTGCTACTACAAGTTGCTTTTCTGATTCTGGGATTTCTACATCGGCAAGTGGCTTTGGTGCGATGCTATCCATTTTGCCTTTTTTAATTAATCCGGTCACCTCTTCAATCTTTCTCGCCTGAGAATTATTATCTTCTTTGAGTATGTCAGGAACAATTGCAGACTTCTTCCACAACCTTTCTTGAGGCTCAAACATTGAGATAATAAAATTCGACACAAACACTGTAGAAGACTGTCCGTTAATTTTCACTACCGAAAGGAAAAACCCTACAGCTAAAGCAAGGCCAATGAAGGGCCAACGAAGCACATCGGGTAATCCGCTGAAATATACTAATAAAGCTACCACAAAACCTCCAGCAGCATATGTGAATTGCTTAATGGTGAGTGCTCCAAAGAGCTTGAACTCAACATCCATAATATTCTGGGGCACTGGATGTCTTTCCATGGGCAATTAATTCTTATTACTGATAAATTAAATTATCTCAAGTATCTTATAAACATTCTCACCACCCGGTGTAGAAAATGTAAAAGTCTCATTAACTTTCTTACCATTCATAGCCACACCTAAAGGGGATACAATCGAAATTTTTCCATTTGCAGGGTCAGCCTCAGTTTGCCCAACTAACTCATAAGTAAATTTCTTATCTGTGGTCTCATTAAGAACCTTTGCCTTTGAACCCAATGCAATTTTATTTTTGCCATTAGATTCTGTGACAATTTCTGAGTTTTTTATTAACTCTTCTAATTGCAAGATACGATTTTCATTATATTCTTTGCTCTCCATAGCTGCCTTATAAGCAGCATTTTCAGAAAGGTCGCCCTGTTCACGAGCTTTTTCAATTTCATTTGCTATTTGATCACGAATAGTTTCTTTTCGATTTTGTAACTCGCTTTCCAATTCATCTAGTCCACTTTTTGTGACGAGATTTTTCATCTTAATTCTTACTAAAAATAAATAAATTACTACCGTTGCTACTGCCACGATAGAGAAATCCGTTGCTTTGTTTTGAAAATCCTGCAAAATCTGGAATTATATTATTTGTACCACTTTCGAATACAAATTCAATATCATACAAAACCTCAATTCCGGGTATCGTAATTAATTCTAATTTATTTATACTACTTTCGTCAATGCTTTGATTTGTATTGACATTATAATAACTAATCCCATACTTTAAGTCGGCGTTCTCTAGTAAGATAACGCAAGACTTGTCAGATTCATACGAAATTACTTGAGTTATTAAATCTGGCGCAGCCTTGGTTACTAATAAGTCTTTAGAAGCATAAGGAACACATACAACTAGATTTTCAAGACTATCAAAACCATTAGCCGATAGTATAAAATCTTTTTTAACCTCACCATTTTTCAAATAATTTACAGAGCCGCTTAACGTCAAAGTGGGTTCTGTTGCTAAAGTATTGGTTTTTTGATCGTAATTTGCCCCTATAAAAATCTTATCTTTAACTTTATTATTATCAATATTTTCGGTAAGCAGCTTTTGAATAATAACATTAGTTGAATACAGCCTCACATCATTTTTAGTTAGTCCCTGGCTAAAGGCATTGGCAATTGTCGTTGCATTCTCATTCAAATCATTAAAGCGTTGCTCGAATACTACTGCCCACATATCTAAAATTATGGCATTTCTGCTTGAAACCGTAACTGAAGCGGGTAATTTGTTTGCCAAATAGCTTGCTAAATTTTTGCCAATTAAGTTTTCTTGCCTAATCGTGATACCTTTATCACCAATTAGATTTGTTAGAGTATTATTATTTACACTAATTACCATATCAAAAGAGGTACTGAATTGTTGCTCAAAATACTTTTGTAAATAATTTAAGAAGACTTTATCATCTGCGATTAACGCTACATCTTTCTGTTTTGCGTTAGTAGTACTAATAACCCTACTTGCTGATAATTTCAGCTCGCTTAATTCTTGATTATTGAAGCTAGCTGTGGCGTTGGCGTATTGATCCCAATTAACCACTTTGATATCTTTTACTGCCCCATTAGTTACTTCTAACCAAATTAAACCTGCGACTTCACCACCACCAACTGTATAACGATAATTATCTTGAATAATTAGTAAATAGTTTTTTGTAGTATTCGCCCCCAATAGTTCAGATGAGTAAGGTGTAATATTGGCAACTGCATTGATTCCATTTAAGTTTTCCTCTAACTTTAATAAGTTCTCACTCAAGCTATCATAAATATTTAAAGGCATCTTCTGCAGTCCCTGTTCTATTTGGGGTAATAATTTGATATTAGTACTTAAATTAAGCACTAGCTCTGAATTCGCACGATTAATTTTTGTCAAAATTTCAGAATATTCTTGAGATCCATCAACAGAAATGTGCGTTGAACCATCTAGTCTTTGCATAAAACCAGGATAAAAACTCTCTAAATACTCTTGCCATGGCTCTAAGCCGAGATAAACAGAATCCATGCCAGCGGTAAACTGCATGCTATTACTGATTAATAGTTGAATATTTCTATATGCCTCATCTTTTCCGAAAATCTTGAAAATTGACTGCAATTCTAACATCCTGTCTTGTGATTGCTTAAGATTGCTATTAATCACCTTAATTGAAGCTTGCGCTTGTGAAAAATCTTGAATTTGATTTGCAGTTACTAGTTGGTTGAACTCATCATTAATAATAAATAAATTTCTGCCAAAACTAAGTACCGGAGAAATCACTGTAAAGTAAAGCCCTAAAAATACACCGATTCCTACAAGCATAAAAACAAAATCGGTAACACTCATGTTCTTTAGCCCTTCAAAATTCCCCTTGAAGTTCCATAGTGCTGTTGAAAGAGCATTATCTAGCTTTTGCAATGAATTTAGTTTTGGTTTAGGTTTTATCGATTCTCTTAGTTGATTGTTTGCAATTATAATATTCCCTCGCCTTGCTTGTTCTTGTCTTTTTCTTTCCGCAATAAGTCTAGCCAAAGCCCCTTGTGTATTTATAGTGGCCATGGCTTCAGCTCTAGCATTTATTTCTGCTTGAGTTGTATCTTGCCCCTCTTCAGCAATGAAGAAGAAATCTAAGAGCTTATCTTTAAAAGTCTTTGGAGCTTTAGCTACGGCGCGATTAATTGGTATTAGTTCTTGATTAATAGCAGAAACATCACCACCCGCTTCTTTTATGCGATAATCAATAAAATCAATTGTTTGCTTAAGCGCGCGTTCCATCGCAATTCTAGGCCTCCACCCAATCTTTACAAGATTCTGCGCTGGTTTATAGAGTTTTATTGGTGGCAAGTTATTATCATCTTGATTGAATTGAATTTCTTTTGCGGTAGGGATTAATTCAAGCAGCTTATACGCCAAAGATAGCACTGTAACCTCTTCCTCATTAGCTAGCGTATAGATTTGCCCTTTTGTGTTTGGGGTAAACTGCGCTTTAATTATGCCATAAGCAGCATCTAGGTAATGAATATAATAATCTGACTCTAAGCCATCTCCGGGAATGACTAAATTCTTGCCTGCTAAAGCAGCTAATATTAATTGAACTAAGTTTGTATCAATATTAATTTCCATGCCTTTGCCCAACAGAGTACCTAATCTAACAACTCGGGCGTTAACCCCTACTTTTTCTTGATATTCTTTCACTAAGCTTTCTGCATATCTTTGAATTTCTAGCTCAGAGTACACCGAATACCTTGCATCTGCATCTACCGCATAATTTAAGTCGATTACTTTATCTGAAACTAATAATTGATGAGCCTTGATTGAAGTAGTTAGCAAGAACTTAGCATCAAATTTGGCTGTAAGATCTAATACAGCATCAAGATAATTTGATGACTGTAAAAATTCTTGCGTTGATATTTTCTGTGAAAAATCTGCAGCTTGATGATTCAAGTAGAAAACATAATCAAGCCTGCGTAAATCCTGCTTTAGACTAACAATCCCCGAATAATCAAGAATTAATAAGTTATCAAAATATGCATCAATTAAGGGTAGGTACTTATCGAGGTCAGTAATACCATTATCAATTAAAATTACAAAGCCACCTTGTTCTAACAAAGACTTTGCCAATTCTATACCTAACAAATCTTCACCGCGAATGATTATTGAAGTAGGAAATTTTATACAATTTTTTAATTTATTATATTCGGGCATTTAATTTTTCTAATTGGCAGTTTGAATCTTAATTGGTTGCGCAAATAAATTAACTTCAAGGTCTAGTGTAAGTCCCATTAGCTTATCTCTGTCTTCTTGTTTCTCGGGTAGAATTGTAATCTCTAAAGGATCAAACCCGACTTTTTCAAATTTTAATTTGTGCTGCTTTGTAACATCCAATTTTATATCATTTAAAGGAGCAGTTCCAACTTGGATACCATCAACAAAAATATTTGCAGCTACTGGATTAACCGAAATATTTAGTAATACGTCATTGGCAGCAGAGAAGTTTTTACGACTAAAAAGCACATGCCCCTCTGAAAAGTATTCATTTGGACCTAAATCATAAGCAATGACAACATCAACCCCAGGCTCAAAATTCAACTTTTTAGTCATTACGAAATATTTATCTGCATCATCTTTTCTCTTAAGTACTATGGTATGCTCGCCAATACTCACTGGGGTTATCTCTGAAAAGTCAACATCTTCAGCATTAGCAGTCCCCAACAATTCATCATCTACGAATATTTCAATTTCTCCGGCTAAAGACTTAACTTTAAGACTAGCAAAGTCTTGTGTTGTTTCAATACCCACCAGCTCTAAGATGTTAAGATCCCAATTCTGCCATGGTGACCATACCGCTAATAATAGCAGCCCAATTACTAGAGCAATTATTGACACAATCTTTCTTAACATCACCACTTAGGACTTCAATTACTAAAATTATAGCAGTATTTAAACCACTCTTTAACAAAACAAACTTGAGAATTTTACTTTTCTAATTATATGCAGAACTAAATGCTATTGCAAAAACTTTCTAATCAGCATAAAATCTATTAAGCGAATCGGAAATTTTAGCTGTGAAAGACCGATAACAATTGTGACAACAATTAAACAAAAATAAAGTGTTCTGATGATTTTGTTATCAGAAAATGAAGGTGGCACCACCGGCTATTATTTAATAGCAGGGTCCTTAAAGATCGTTGATTGCGGTTTTTAAAGACCCTTTTTTTATTTATTAATAAATGTTCATGAAAAGAACTCTTAACGCAGATTTAAAACAGCTTATTGGCTCACAGGCCTTAGTGAAAGGCTGGATCCATACAATTAGAGATTTAGGTAAATTAATGTTTGTAATATTAAGAGACCGCAGTGGTGTGGTACAAGTTGTTATTGAAACACCAGAACTTCTCAAAGAAATCCAGCAATTACAAGTTGGGAGTGTAATCTCAATCACAGGTGATGTTAAACAGACAACTTCAACTAAAGAGGGCTATGAAATTATTGCTTTAAAATGCGAAGTTATTAGTGCGGTTACAGAAGCTTGGCCGGTAGAAATTAACAAAGACAACTTGAATGCAAGTTTAGAAACAGTATTGGATTATCGACCTTTAACCTTAAGACACAAAAAATATCAAGCGATCTTCAAAGTTCAAGCGACATTAGTTGCTGCTTATCGTGAATTTTTAACAAAAAAAGGCTTTGTAGAATTTTTTGGACCCAATATTATCGGAGCATCTTCAGAAGGTGGCAGTGAGATGTTTAAAGTACAATACTTTGATAACGAAGCCCTGCTTTCACAAAGCGCACAGCTTTATAAGCAGATGATGGTGGGTGTAAATGAAAGAGTATTTGCTTTAATGAAATGCTTTAGAGCTGAAAAATCTAATACGCGTCGCCACTTAACTGAAGCTACCCAATTTGAGTTCGAAATGGGCTTTATTGAAGACTATCACGAGGTGATGGATTACGAAGAGCAAGTCATCAAATATATGGTTAATAAAGTAACAACAGAGTGTGCTAAAGAAATCGCTGAGTGCGGTTTAAATATGGCTAAATGCCCAATGGACGTACCCTTTCCTAGAATTAAATTTAGAGACGCTTTACAACTAGTGTTTGAGAGAACAGGTCTCGATGAACGTAATGAAAAAGACTTATCACCAATGGCAGAAGGGGAACTATGTAAATATGCCAGAGAGGAATTTGGTACAGATTTCATTTTTGTAGAAAACTTCTTAAGGGTGAAAACTGCTTTTTATGCCAAACCAAATGCTGCAGACCCATCTGTTACCAACTATTTTGATTTGCTTTGTCGAGAAATTGAAATTGCAAGTGGAGGTCAAAGAATTGAACAGTATGATGAATTAGTAGATTCTTTAAAATTCAAAGGAATGGATCCAAATGGCTTTAGCGACTACTTATCCATCTTCAAATACGGAATGCCTAAACATGGTGGCTTTGGTTTAGGAATGGAACGATTTACCATGATGCTCTTAGGTCTAGACAATATTCGCGAGAGCACATTATTCCCTTCTGATCCCAAAAGGATTGCAGGTGTAAGCATAGCAGGTAAACTATTCTTTGGCGATGAATTGCACCATGAAATTATTAAGCGCCTAGATAAAAACGGATTCGATTACCAATTAGTCGAGCATGAAGCTGTGCAAACTTCAAGCGATGCCGCTAAAGTTAGAGCAACTAAACTAGAAGAAGGAGTTAAGGCAATCATTCTTAAAGGCAAGAAATCAGGTAAAAACATTATGGTTTGTTTACCTGCGAATGAGAAGGTAGATTTAGATGCTATTAGTAAGATTGAAAATGAAAAATTTGAATTTGAAAAGGCAGATACAATCAAGCTTAAGTTTGGACTAGAAGTTGGGGCAATACCACCTTTTGCTAACTTGATGAATCTAACAGCTTACTTTGCAAAATCTGTACTTAATGAAAAAAGAGCTGCTTTTAACTGTGGCTATACCACTAAATCTGTGATTATGCAGTCAGCTGATCTTGTTGAGCTGGTAAACCCAATACTTATCTAAAACCTTTTATTAAAAGGCTTAAGCGGCAGTTTTACTGCCGCTTTTGTGATACAATTACAGCTGTTATCGTTACAATATTTCTATGTTGCAAATAAAAAATCTAGTAGTCACAAGTGACTCGCATACAATTCTAGACTGTATTAATCTTAAAGTTGACGCAGGTTCTGTAACTGTTTTAATGGGACCAAATGGAAGCGGTAAATCTACTTTGGCTAAAGTAATACTTGGACATCCAGCTTATCAAGTAGAGTCAGGAAGTATTAAATTTAATGGCATAGAAATTACCAACTTAGCAGTACATGAACGAGCTCATTTAGGTATCTTCTTAGCAATGCAAGCTCCTACTGAAATCCCAGGGGTTAACTTTCGTAACTATTTAAGACTTGCTTATAATAGTAATAAATCTAAGGCAGAACAATTGCCGGTATTCAAATTTAGACAGTTATTAATAGAACAGGCTAAAAATCTAGAAATTGAGCAGACATTATTAGACAGAAATTTGCACGAGGGGCTATCTGGAGGTGAAAAGAAAAAAATGGAGATTTTACAGATGGCAATTTTGAAACCAAAGCTGGCTATCTTAGATGAAACAGATTCAGGCTTAGATATTGATGCATTAAAATCTGTATTCACAGGGATAGCTAAACTTAAAAAGGCTAACCCAGCAATGACTATACTACTTATTACCCACTACCATAAGATTTTTGACTACATAAAACCCGAGATAGTCCATATTATTAAGCAAGGTAAAATAATCAAAAGTGGCAAAGCAGAATTACTTGCTACAATAGAAAAAGATGGCTACCAAAAATACTAAACTAACACAATCAGAGAATTCTGCAAGTTGGCTACTCACCGGCATAAATGCAGACTATGAAAACAAATATGGTTTTCACGATCAGTTAGACCCTAACCTAGATCTTGGCAGTGGCTTAAATGAAGAAGTAATTCGTAAAATTTCAGAACTTAAACATGAGGATGAATGGATGCTTAATAAGAGACTAGAGGCATATAAAGTCTTTTTAAGTAAAGTTATGCCCAAATGGGGTGCGGACCTTACTGACATTGATTTTGATAAAATCCACTATTTTGTTAGAGCCACAAAGAGGAACGAAAACAGCTGGGATGATGTCCCTGACACCATTAAAACGACTTTCGATAGATTAGGCATTCCCCAAGCAGAACGAAAGTTCTTAGCTGGAGTTGCGACTCAATACGAATCAGAGGTTGTCTATCATAATTTAGAAAAGAAGTTTAATAAACTAGGAGTGATTTTTCTTGATACCGATGCCGCATATAAAAAATATCCTGAGCTATTTAGAGAATACTTTTCGAAAATTGTACCTACATCAGATAACAAATTCGCTGCATTAAACACAGCAACATGGAGTGGTGGTACATTTATTTATGTACCCAAAGGCGTTAAAGTTCGCATACCTTTGCAAACCTACTTTCGTATCAATAGCAAAGACTTAGGTCAATTTGAAAGAACACTAATAATTGCTGATGAAGGTAGTGAGATTCATTACATTGAAGGCTGCACTGCTCCTGTATATTCTAGTGACTCATTACATGCAGCAGTTGTCGAGGTCATTGTTAAAAAGAATGCCCGTGTACGCTATACCACAATCCAAAATTGGTCCAGCAATGTCTATAATTTAGTTACCAAAAGGGCTATTGTGCATAGTAAGGGGATTATGGAATGGGTTGATTGCAACCTCGGATCAAAAGTCACCATGAAATATCCAGCAGTTTACTTAGTAGAACCAGAAGCCCATGGCGAAATTTTATCAATTGCCATGGCAAATAAAAATCAGACACTAGATGCAGGGGCAAAAGCAGTGCACTTGGCCCCAAGAACAACCAGTATTATCGATTCTAAATCAATCTGTTTAAACGGTGGTCGCAGTAGTTACCGCGGCTTAGTGCATGTAGCCAAAAACGCAATAGATGCTAAAGTAAAAGTAAACTGTGATGCATTAATACTTGATAATATCTCTGAAACTGACACCTACCCAACCAATAAAATCAGTACCTCTCAATGCGAAATTGCACATGAGGCAAGTGTTAGTAAAGTGAATGAAGAACAGCTTTTTTATTTAATGTCTCATGGGTTAACAGCTGCCTCAGCTTCAGCGATGATAGTCTCAGGGTTTATCGAGCCCATCGTCAAAGAGTTGCCTATGGAATACGCTGCAGAACTTAATGCCCTGATTAATATGAGTATGGAGGGCTCAGTCGGATGAAAACTATCATATTAGACTTTAACAAACCAATAAAAAACATCGAAATTAAAGAGGATACAGAGATCCTAGGACTTTTCATGGGATCACAAAATTTTGATTGCAAAAATTCTTTTGAAATAATTCATAAAAGGCCATTTTTGACTTCACGCATACTTATAAAAGCTGTATTGACTGATGAGTCAAGTTTCCAAATCGAGCCCAAATTACGCATTGAAATGGGGGCTAAGCGATGTGATAGCTATTTAAAAATTGCAGTATTATTAATTTCAAATGATGCCAAAGCCCAAGCTATTCCATCATTAGAAATATTAGAGCAAGATGTTAAAGCAGGGCACGCTGCCACAATTGGCAAATTAGATGCAGAGCAAATGTATTACTTACAAATGCACGGATTTACTAAAAAAGATGCAGAAAAACTATTAATAAAAGCCTTCACTGCAGATATAATATCTAAGATAGCTATTAGTAAAAATAAATGAATTACCGCCAAGACTTTCCATTATTAAACACTTATCCTCAACTAGCATATTTAGATAATGCGGCCACGACTCAAAAACCACAAGCCGTCATTACAGCAATTAACGACTACTACTGCAAAACCAATGCCAATGTTCATCGTGGCATCTATAAACTTAGTGAAGCGGCAACAATAGCATATGAAAACTCGAGAGAAGTTGTCGCTGACTTTATTAGTGCTGAGCCTACTGAAATAATATTCACTTCAGGTACTACTGCCAGTATCAATTTATTAGCTCAATATTATTTTGCAAAGCGCGTTAAAAGCGACGAGGTTATTTTGCTCTCTGTGCAAGAGCATCATAGCAATATTTTGCCTTGGCAACAGCTAGCAAATACAAATGGCAATCAACTCAAATATATTCCCTTAACTACTGAACTTGAGCTGAACTTGACGGCTTTAACAGAAATTTTGAAAACCGAAAAAATTGCTGTACTCTCACTTAATCATATAAGTAATGTTCTAGGTAGCATCAATCCTATTAATGAAATTGTTAAAATTACTCGAAAATATAGCCCAAAGACAAAGATCGTGATAGATGCAGCTCAGTCACTAGTCCACCAACCCATTGATGTTAAAGCAATGGATTGTGATTTTTTAGTAGCGTCAGCACATAAAGCATATGGTCCAACTGGTATCGGATTCATCTATGCAAAGCAAGAACTGCTTGCTGATGCTGAACCGTTCTTTACCGGCGGAGGCATGATTGCGGAAGTAAACGAGCAATTTTCAACTTACACAACTGGTGTAGAAAAATTTGAGGCCGGAACACCGAATATTGCAGGAGCTATTGGATTTGCCGCAGCCATAAAGTATATAACTCAAATTGGTTGGGACAATATCATGCAACATGAAAAAGAATTAACAGAAAAATTAATGCAAGGTTTGAAAGAGATATCTGCGCTTACAGTTTATGGAACAAATAATATTGCCAATAAATCTGGGGTATTCAGTTTTAATTTAGCTCAAGTGCATCCTCATGACTTAGCTCAAATTCTAGATCAAGATGAGGTTGCGATTAGAGCCGGTCATCATTGCGCACAGATACTTCACAAAAAGATACTAAATGTGCCAGCGTCTTGTCGAGCCTCATTAGCAATTTACAATACAGCAGAAGATATCGATCAATTGATCTCCGCTTTAAAAGCCATTAGCATAACTGGATTATCTAGGTAATTTGTCTATATTCCAATCACCAATCTCTTTATTCATAATGAGATTTAATTGCCCGTAGAAGCCTTGCTTGCGTCTGCCAATTTCGATAAAACCACGCTTTTCATAAAACTGCTTCATTGCTTCATAGGTGAATAATTCAATTAAATGTGCTTGCTTAGATTTTACATAAATTTCATAGAGCTTCATCAATTGAGAAGCAATGCCTTGATTACGAAATTCAGGTAAAACACCAATCCAGCTTATAAAGGCAACTCCGCCGTAGGTGTGATCTCCAATTAAAAAACCTGAGACACGACCATCGGCTTCTATTGAGATAAGAATTTTGCGAATGTTTCGATTTAACCAATTAACAAAATTATCTTTTAAATAATCATGCGTCAAAAAGAATTCTCGCAACTCATGCGGGAATTGCCCGTAACCCTCACGCATCAATAATGAGAATGAATTATAGAAAGCATCAACTTCAGCAACGGTTAAATCTTTAATTACCACTTTTTTAATAAGCTTGATTTTGATTTAATTTTCTCTTCTGATAGAAATTTAGAACCTTGAAGGAACTCTAAAAAATATCTTTCTAAGAAAATAAAGTTGAAAATTGAAAATAGTATTGCCACTAATACCAATATTGCAGCTAATAAATATTTAGTTCCTAATACTGTTAAAGGTAACACGCAAACAATAATAGCTAAACAGAATATAAAGACAAATTCTGGCCAATACTTTTTAAACATCTGTTTATATACATCAACAAACTTGTTACTTGACTGCTTTTTTAGCATATCTCGATACCTTAGTAGCACATAAATTCTAAAAATAATTACTATAGCGACTGCTATTAAAAAGATTACCCAGTAAATGCTATCCATTACCAAACCAAGCTCACCTAATGCGCTACCCACCCCAAATAATAACAATACAGCTATTCCTAAACTAAATAACTCAACACTTAACAATGGTAGTAAATCCATTCTTTTTAAACCTGTATCTTTAAATGTTATCGCGACATAGACAAGATGAATTATCAATGCAATAACAGCAATGATTATTACTCTTTCAACTATGAATATTTCGCCTGAATATGAGAAATTATAGTCTTTAACAGTTAATACACCAGGCTGAACTTCAGCAAATTTGTCTGCAAATGCTGTTATTTCAAGTTCATTAGTATTTTGAAAATAAAAGTAAAACTTACTTGTACTTTCTTTTGTTATTGCTGCAGGCCTAATGATTTCATTAGCCTTACTCTCAATATCTTTTAAAGACTCTTCATGATCAAGTTGAGCAACTATCACTCTGGCTGACGAAAACTCAGGACCTAGGTTTAATTTAAACAGTAGCAGAGATGCTAAGCTTAAAACAATTAATACTAGAACAATCCAAGCAGTTGTTGTAGCAGATATTTTTTTTACCAAATTTTCCATGCCAAAGATTTTAAAAATAAGATTTTTAATAAATGAACACCAGGAAAACTTAATACAAGGTATCCGGCGATGATACCAAAGCCGAAGCCAATAAACATACTAAGCATAAAAGCTGGTGCAAAATTCGACATGATAAATGCCAATATACAAGTAGTTATGGTCAAGTATGTGAAGTGTTTCTTTGTGTTTTGGTATAACTCTTCGATTTCATCTTCACTAATTCCTCCACTTGCTGCAGTTCTAACTTGATAAAGCATGTATGTTACAAAGCTAAGAAATGCTAAGAACGATACCAAGCCACCAAGAATTAATGCGGTATCAAGAACTAATCCAAAAATTTTCATAATAGCCACAGCAAAAATAGCAAACAAAATGTTAAGTATTACAGCTAACCAGCCGCGTTTCTTAAAATATACCAGCAGTAATACATTTACTACTAAGAAAGTTGAAATTAATGCAATTTCAATATACTTTAAAGTTTCTACTCCTGCGGTTGCTTCTAAGCTATTAAAATCATTCAAGAGTACATTGTCACCTAATGGCCTATCGTTTAATACAGAGGCTAAGATTGCGGTAGTCTCGTAATCATCGTCAATTAATAAATACCAATCAATTGTTAATCCTGGATTGACTGTATCTAAGACTTGACCGGTAGATTTTACGGCCACAGGGGCTTGATCAACAAACAAAATTGCAGGATAGTTACCGGTTGGATTAGCTAAAAACCCTTCATTAAACTTAGATTGTGCACTAGCTTTAAAAGTCATGCGTACACAGAAATTTCTTGGTGATTCTGGTTTATCATAGTAACAACTTGAGTCGGTTACGACATTTACTGAAGCAATATCTTCATTAGTAATATTTGATATGCGTCTTAACCCATATGGTTTAGCAGCCTTTTCTTCTTCAGTCATGTTTGGATCAGCATTCAACGAGTCATCTACCCAAACAGAGACACTTCCCGGAGTTGTAAAAATCGATAACCTATCTTTGTCAATGAATCCTGGAAATTTTACCAATAATTTATATTCTGAATTATCAGTACTGATTGCCTCTTGCAAATCGTAATTAAGTGTTTTAAAACCACGCTTTAAAAAATTCTGAAACACATTCAAACGATAAACGAAATTATTTCTATTAATTTGGAAATTTGTTAATTGATCAGACTCGCCAATATTATCCATATCAACCTCAACAGTGCCAATACTACCCCCTTGTAATTCTATCGAAGGGGCAAAGGCATATTCTTGTACCAAAAATTCTGGAAAAAAATCACTAGGGGAAAGGTTACGAATACGGTAATAGTCTTCACCTAATTTTACGGTGAAAGTCGGAATGGCAACTGCTAACAATACTATTGACAGTAGTCCCCAAAAAGCGACTTTGATAATCGACTTCGTCACTTATATGAAATGTTTGAACATTAAAATTTGCGCAGAATGTATCTATTCTTGCATTAAACGCCAACAAGAACCAAGTACAAATTTAACCCCACCCTGAGCCACCGCCACCGCCTCCACCTCCTGAGAAGCCACCTGAAAAACCTCCACCTCCTGACCAACCGCCGCCGCCACCAAATCCCGTTGAACCCCACCCCGAACTACTTGAACGGTAGCTACTTTGATCTCTAACTGCTAAGGCATTTGCAGAAATCGTGGAAAAGCTTCTTAATGCATTAGATAGAATATAGGCATTCCACAACTCATTCCTATCTGTGTCAAACCATTCAGGCTTATTTTTGTAAATATCTTTAAATTTATCTGCCCATTGCTTTTCAATACCAAAAACCACTGCATATGATAAATATTTTTCAAAGGTTTCAGGGGTAAGATTCTGCACTCTAAACCTCTCCGCTATCTCCATATACATCTTAAAACCAAGTATATGCTCTAAAGCCTTTGAACCTAACTCAGTTTTAGCGGGCATATATTGGGCAAATATTAAAAAAGCAATTCCAAGTAATATACAGCTAATAATAGCTGTTATCACAACATAAACTACAAAACCGAACATACCAATAGAAAACAATAATATTACCGCAATTGTGACAAGTGCGGTTCCTGTTAGTGTGTATTTGCCTCGTACTTTATCTGGATTTTCTGTAAAGTACTTAGCCTTAGTCATTTCTTCATAAATCATGGTTTTAAGACTAGGTAATTTTACATAAAACTTCTCTTTTAAATCTGTTGACATTACAACTCTTTCTTTTGTGCCAAAAATATCTTGCAAAAGTTGCGACTCCGTATCTGTTGTCCCTGTATTAAAATCTTTTTGCTTAATAAACTCATAGTCATAGCTTCCCCCCAAACCTAAAATCTTGCCTGTTTTGAATTCTCTAATTTTTATATATCCACGATAGGCTAAGTCAATAATCGTTCCTGAAATATCAGCAGTATCCACACTCTCATCTTTTAAAGAACCTAATAGATATGGATGCATATTTTCTGGTGGCGAATACATAGGCACAATCGTCGCTCTTCTGCCTTTATCTCTTCCCCTAGCACGCCATTTCATGTAGAGAAAAATCAATCCAGCCGGAAAAATAAAGCAGCCCAAAACTCCACAAATGATGTTTAATGTGTTTAATATTGCCCAAACAGGTGATTCTTGGAAATGAAATTCTACTTCTGTTGTCTCTCCGGCTTTGACTTCTACATGTTTGACTATCGAATCGTACTTATAGCTATCAAAACTACCTACTGATATCTTTAATGTATGCTTACCTGGGACAACACCAGTCAATAATTCTCCAACATCATTAATCAATACACCATCCATTTCAACATCTAAAGGGGTCTTATTTGAGATAAATTTAATTGTACCCGGTTGCTCTACAACACCTTTAGGAAACTTTATTAATACTGTAAAATTTTGACTTGCCGGTATAACACCAGTTTCAATTTCGACTGCTTTAGAAATGCTATTATATTTTTTCGAATAATCTATAGCATAGTCATAAGTAGCTACGGGAACTGATATATCTGAGTCAGTTAACGCAATATCTTTTGGGAATATTATCTGCATTGACGATTCAGTTATTGATGCCGGTCTATCTGCAGGTAACATATTCCAATAGAACAAATCATAATTATCAAAGTATCCAATTGCACCAAACACCTGATATTTTAGAGTATATTTAAACTTTTCATTTACAAACTCTCTACCGTCTTCAGCAAATGTCCACTTAAGATTCAAATCTAAATTAGTATCGCTTTCTGAGCGGGTAAATGTGTATTGATTGTCAGGGACAATTTCTCCCGCTTGATTACGAAGCTCAATCCATTGAATGTATGAAAATCCACCACATTGTATAGAATCGCTTTTTTCACATATTTGGGATTTTTCTGTATCAACTAGAGGTATGTCTCTGGTAACAAAACTAAAAGTACCGTTAAAAGTAATTTCAATCGACTCAGTGACCATCATACTTGAGTCATTTAAAACTTCTACTTTAACATCGTAGCGGTCATAGACTCCAGATTGAGCCAGTATTGATTGTGGCAATAAAACAGCAAACCCTAACAACAAAGCAACAGCAAGGATTGCTCTTGAAAATACATACTGCAAACAATCACTTGCTGTTTTCATTTCGTGACAGTTAAAATTTATTAAATTTATTTCCCGCTAGAAAAATCAACTTTAACATTCGCCTTAGCTTCTTCTTCAGCAGCAAAAAATTCTCTTGCCTTAAAACCAAGCATGCCTGCGAAAACATTGTTAGGAAATACCATAATTTTGGTGTTGTAATCTCTTACAGTACCATTGTAATATCTTCTTGCCCCTTGAATTTCCTCTTCAATTGAAGTTAAAGAATTCTGCAGCTCTTTAAAATTTTCATTAGCCTTCAATTCAGGATAGCTTTCTGCAACAGCAAAAAGAGTTTTAAGAGTAGAGGTAAGTTCAGCTTCAATCTTACCTTTTTCTTCTACTCCTGTTGCCCCCATAGCCGAAGATCTTAACTGGGCGATTTTCTCAAAAGTCTCTTTCTCGTGAGATGCATAGCCCTTTACAGTTTCGACCAAATTTGGAATTAAGTCATATCTGCGCTTAAGTTGCACATCAATGCCACTCCAAGCTTCGTCAACTAACACCTTAAGTTGAATTAAACCATTGTATAAGGCAATACCTGCAATAATTGCGACAATTAAAACACCGCCGCAAACTACCAATAACGGTAAGAGTAGTTCCATAGATAAACTAAATAAAAAATAGATAATAAAATTATACGCTATGAAGATTTCGCTGACAATAACTACTCTATTAATTTACCTGCAAGATACCCAGAGGCCCATGCCCAAGACAAATTGAAGCCCCCCACATCCCCATCTACATTTATAACTTCACCACAAAGATATAAACCTTGGACAAGGTATGAAGCTAAAGTTTTAGGGTTTATTTCTGCTGCCCTTACTCCTCCCGCTGTGAATTCAGATTCATTCCAGCCCTTTGTTCCAACTATTTCTATCTTATATGCTTTAATTTTTTCAATTATCGCCTTTTGAACATCTTGGTTGATATCTTTAACCTGCTTAACAGGATTAATTCCCCCTTG
Organism: uncultured bacterium; assembly: GCA_937889205.1. Classification (GTDB taxonomy): domain Bacteria; phylum Patescibacteriota; class Dojkabacteria; order B142; family OLB20; genus CALARN01. Next base: position 18,664 of record CALARN010000161.1, on the reverse strand, counting down.
CCGACATAACACGCTTGCTATCTTAGCATTAAGAATACCTAATAATGAATTAACAACTGTTTGCCCCGGTCTTTTATCCCACTGTTTTTGTAGATATTTTGAAAGCTCAAGTCTTGTAATAGTCGGTAAAAAATCGACAACTACAAATATCTTTGTACCACTTTCCCCTCTATTAAATTTCGTGGACACATGTCTTGAGAAATTGAAAATTAAGCTCCCAGATACTCCGTATTGAGTAAATAATAAATCATCTATCCCCGATTTCTGTATCTTGCCATCAATAATTAATGATGCACTTACATTAGTTTTAACCCCTTGCAATTCATGACAAATCCTATCTTTACTGATTAAAGGACCAGCCGCAGGAACAGGCGATAAAATTGCATGACCTAAGTCTTTTATTAAATCATAACCACTTCCGTCTGAACCTAATGCCGGATAAGTTTTTCCACCAGTTGCGCATATCAAATACTTGCTTGTAAATAATCGGTGACGATTTTCTTTATTAATCTGTAGCTGAAACAATGAATTTGATTTTGTCACCTTAGTACAACTACTTTCTATACTAATAACTACACCGAGTCTTTGTAATTCATCTATGAGAAGGGCAACAACATTTTTAGCAGAATCAGTAATTGGAAATATTTTTCCATTATTATTCTTTTGCTCTTCATAAAGCTTTATCCCTAAGTCTTCAAAGTAAGCTATGATTTCGTTATATCCAAACTGTGCAAACACACTATCGAGTAATTGTGGAGTGTCACAATAGTACCTTTTACGCCAATCATCCTTAGCCAAATTGCCATTAGTTATGTTGCATCTGCCTGCTCCAGAAACTAGTATCTTTCTACCCAAAGCAAATGTTTGATCGACGATTAAGACACTAAGTTGAGGATGATGTCTTTTTGTAGAAATCGCAGCTGTAATCCCCGCCGCCCCTCCACCCAAGATAATTACATCATAATAATTTTCAGTTTCAGTTGATTTTCCCATGACTTCATTCTACCAAAACTAAAGTATTTAATGTATTATAAGTTCATTGAATCGTATTAATAGCGTTGAAAAAACTACTTAAAAAAATTCCGGGAATAGATGTTCCCAATATTAGATTGTATTATCTTTTTTCATACATTCATGATAGTTTTTTCACTGAAGGTAACTGGATTTTCCTCTTCTTAATGTATTTTAGCTATACGGAATTGGGAATAATTGACGCAATTGCTTTATGTCTTGGTATGCTACTAGAAATCCCTAGTGGCGCATTTGCAGATTTACTAGGCAAAAAGAAAACAATTCAACTATCTTTTTTGATTGTTTTTATAAGCCTAATTACAATGAGTCTAGCAAATTCATCATTGGTTCTTTTTAGTAGTAATTTGTTGTTGTTTACAGGCCTAGCTCTTTATTCAGGAACTGCAGAGGCTTTCGCATATGATTCCTTAATTGATAACAAATCTAAATATGGTTTCGACAAGGTTTACTCATTTAGCATTTCAATAAAAGCAATTGCATTTATTATTGCAGCAGGTATTGGAGCCATCGCAGCAAGTTATAATCCGCGACTACCTTTCTTATTATGGGCCCTCACCTTTCTAATCGGTACTATTTCCAGTTTTAAGATGACCGAACCCAAAGTAGATACAATAAAGTTTTCTTGGAAGAATTATTGGCTTCAAACCCGCACAGGATTTAAACAATTACTTAGACCAGTGTTAAAACCATACTTTATACTAATTATCATACTTCTAGGGGTAGACTATCTCTACGGATGGGGCTTCATGAAGCCAGCCATACTTCTTGAATTTCAATTTGACGCATTGTCTATGGGTGCTATTTTTGTAATTTACGGAATTATTTCGGCAATCACTATAAACTATCTCCCGAAATTTAGAAAAAAAATATCTGACTTTTCCGCAATTCTTGGTCTAGGTGCGATTATGGTTTTATGCTTAATCATGTTCAGCACAAATAATCAGATTATCGCTTTTTTAGCGGCTATCTTGATGTCATTAGCTGGCACATTCACCTATAGTTGGATTACGATAATTATTAACGAACAAACACCTTCAATGTATAGAGCGACAACGCTTTCAACAATAGCTATGCTAATAAAACTTCCATTAATTTTGTTGTCACCCTTAGCAGGATTAATCGTTGACTCAGGTTATCTCAAGATGCTACTAGGAGCAATTGCTATCATAGTTTCCCTTACTCTACTATACTCTACTATTTCAAATCGAAGTCCCATAAAAACGAATAATCTGTCTGACAAATACTAACAAAAAACGGACCGAAGCCCGTCTTTTATATTTAATTTATAACTACCTTTTTAACGCTTAGAATACTGAGGTGATTTTCTAGCTTTTCTCAAACCAGTATGTTTTCTTTCAACCATTCTGTCATCTCTAGTCATAAAGCCCTTCGTCTTAAGTACAGGCTTAAGATCTTTATCCATTTTTACTAGAGCTCTTGCAAGCCCGTGTACAACAGCATCTTTTTGACCTTTTATACCTCCACCAGAAACTCTTACTGTAAAGTACATTTTATCTAGTAACTCGGTAGCAGCTAAAGGAGCTAAAACATCTCTTCTATCTGTTTCCCATTTGAAGTACTCGTTAAATGGCTTACCATTTATTGTTACTTCGCCTTTGCCTTCCATGACTCTTACACCAGCTACTGATGTTTTTCTTCTACCTTTTGCATAAAAATATTTATTATCCATACTGACAAATATCTAATTAATTATTTAACTTTAATCAAAGTAGGGTTTTGAGCCTGTAAATTATGTTCTGCATTTGCAAATATATGTAAATGCTTGAGCATTTTTTTACCCATTCTAGTTTTAGGAAGCATTCCCCAAACTGCTTGATTAATAACATAACTTGGGTTAGTTACTAATAACTCAGCTAAGCTTTTGCTACTTAGACCACTCATATAACCACTATGTTTATAGTACATTTTTTGTCTCAAAGCTGTACTGTTTACAGAAACCTTAGCGGCATTGATAACAATAACATTATCACCACCATCTAAGTAATCTGTTCTGGTAATTTTTCCTTTACCGAGCAATAAAGAAGATACATTTGTTGCTAGCTTTCCTAGTCTAACATCTGTAGCGTCAATGACTATCCATTTTTTTTCTACTTCTTTAGCTTTTATACTTCTTGTAATCTTTGTCATGATAATTATATTCCTGATCTAGTTTTAACTTTTGCTGCATTAGCATTTGATGCTAGTTGACTTTTTTGGGTGGCAACTTTGGTTTGTATTGGATTAACCACTTCAGTTGTTTTTGTAGTTTTGGCTACTTTCTTTAATGGTTTATCGCTTACCTTTTTACCAAGCTCTTTATATACATAACCCTTGACCATTAATTTAACCATTTCTGCATTATCACCAACTCTATGGCCAACTTTGTATACTTTAACTAGGCCTGAACTTTCTTTTTCAAATCTCTTGGCGTATACATCAAAGAGCTTTGCAACTGAATTTTCGTTTTTTAACATTTCTGTCAAAACACGTCTTTTTTCAAAATCTGTCTTTGAGCTTTTGAGAATGTTTATTACTGCATCAAATCTTCCTACAACCAATCCAGCCTTTGCTTTTGTGGTTGTCATATATTCATACACCAATAAATCATTCAATAAGTTTAAAGCTAAAGCATCGCGATGAGATTTTTTTCTGCCAACTTTTGTGAGAACTGTTTTGCTATTCATTACTGCTTTTCTTAACTTTTAAATTGAATATTATGTGCTGAGACTACTTCTTGTAATTCACCTAAAGATTTTTTACCCATGCCTCTAAAGTTTGCAACTTCATCAAGCTTGTAGTTTGCTAAATCTGGTAAATTAGTAATTCCTGCATTTAATAACGCGTTATTTAATCTTGTGGAGAGATTTAATTCACCAATCAAGATTTTCTTCTCCTCTACAATTTCGCTATCGGCTTCTGCTGTTGGTAAGTCTTTCAATATTGAAGAATCACCACCTAATAAATCAACAAGTCTGTTGGCAAGCATATCAAATATTTCTGAAGCTTTTAATAAGCTTTCTGAAGGCTTAATAGTACCATCAGTAACTATTTGCATTTCGATCTGGTCTAAGTCAGTATCGCGTCCAACACGAGTCTTGGTAACTTCAACCTGAACTCTTTTTACAGGAGAGTAAATGGCATCAACGGGAATTAAGCCAAGCTCTTCTCTGAGTTCTTCATTAGGGTAAGCATAACCAACACCGGATTCTACAGTGATTTCAATATTTAAATCAATGTCACTGGTTAATGTAGCAATTTCAAGTTCTGGATTAATAATCTCAACATCACTAGGAATTTCAAAATCTTGTGCTGTTAATACCAATACTGAATTCTTTTTACCCTTAATTTTAACTTTTAAAACTCGTTTATCATCTGAGTATTTTTTTACTGCAAGTTCCTTTAACTTCATTACAAGGGTAATGACATCTTCTTGCAAGCCCGCAAGTGTCGAATATTCATGTTTTACACCTTCAATTCTTACTGCAGTAACTGCTGCTCCAGGAATTGAAGATAAAAGAATTCTTCTTAATGAGTTGCTTAAAGTAACACCATAGCCTTTAGGTAAAGGACCAATCTTAAACACACCATTGTAGCTGTCTTCTTTCTCTTTTGTTATTTTAAATTTGTCTAAACCTATCATGATGGTTAGTTTAATAAAATATATTTTATCTAGAATAAAGTTCAACTACTAATTGTTCTTTAATTCCTTGATCAATCATCTCACGGGTAGGTAATGCGTTTACTTTGCCATTTTCTAACCATTGAGGAATTGAGATTTTGGCTGCTTTGTTTTCAGCTAAAATTGTTTGTGCCATTGTTCCTTTTGCAAATGATTCTTTGTAAGCAATAACATCACCTACTTTAAGAGTCATTGACGGAATACTAGCTTTCTTCTCGTTAACAGTAATCAAACCATGTGTTACAAATTGTCTTGCTTGCATAATTGATTTTGCTAAACCTAATTTGTAAACGACATTATCTAGTCTTAATTCTAATAATTGTAAAAATCTCAAGCCAGTATTACCTGTAGCCTTAGAAGCCTTCTTGTAAGTATTTCTAAATTGCTTCTCTAACATGCCGTAAGATCTTTTCAATTTTTGCTTCTCTCGAAACTGAATTGCATAGTTTGAAGGTCTACCTTTTGAGGTAGGATGTTGACCTGGAAGTGTTGGTCTTTTTCTCCACGCACCACTACCAAAAACATCGTAGTTTTCGCGTCTAGAGATTTTCCATTTTGGTCCTGTATATCTTGCCATTTTCTAATTTAATAATATAATCGTAATTTTAAGCTCTTGGTTTCTTTCTAGGAGTTACACCACCATGAGGAACTGGTGTGAAATCTGAGAGAGAAACAATATTTAAACCTGCTGTTCTTAAACCTTTTACAGCAGCTTGTCTACCCATACCTGTGCCTTTAATGATAACCATAGCCTCTTTTACTCCGAATTTCTGAGCTCTTTCAACTGCTAATTCTGCAGCCTTTGTTGCTGCATAAGCCGTGCTCTTTTTTGAGCCAGTAAAGCCTACCATACCCGGACTGCTTTGAGTTAACACATTCCCACTGTAGTCGGTGATTGTTACAATAGTATTGTTATATGTAGATTTTACATATACTTTTACTTTAGGAACCTGTACTCTTTTCTTTTTTTTATCTGGAGTAGCTTTGATAACTACTTTCTTGTTTTGAGTTTTTTTTGCTTCCACTAAACAAACGTATAAAAAATGAATAAATAATAATTTTTAAAACCTATGTCTTTTCTAATTTTCTCTTTAATCCACCAACAGCAATGTTTTTACCCTTTCTAGTAACTGAGTTGGTTCTAGTATTCTGACCTCTAACTGGTAATCCTACTTTATGTCTGATGCCACGGTAACATTTAATATCTTTCAGTCTTTTGATATCTCTAAATTGCTTTTGTCTAAGGTCACCCTCAATCATCAAAGCTTTAAGTTGCACACTCAATCTTTGAACTTCTGACTCTGAAAGCTCACTTACTCTAATATCAGGATTAATGTTAGTAGTAGCCAAAATTTTCTGAGATGTAGCTAAACCAATACCGAAAATATAGGTTAAACCAATCTCTACTCTTTTGTTGCTTGGTAATTCTACCCCTGCGATTCTAGCCATAATTAATTAATAACTAATAAGATTTAAATTAACCCTGTCTTTGTTTATGACGGGTATTTCGTTTACAATAAACATAAAGTACTTTCTTGCCTGATTTGTTTCTTCTTTGTACAAAGTAACAGTGTTCACAGCGTTTTTTTACTGAAGCTTTTACTTTCATAATTTTTAATAACGATAAATAATTCTTCCTTTAGCTAGATCATAAGGTGTAATTTCTAAATCAACCTCATCACCTACCTGCAATTTAATATAATGCATTCGCATTTTACCTGAAATATAAGCAAAGACAACATGCTCTTTACCTTGGATGTTAATTCCTACACGAAATTTTGTCCCAGGTAGGGTTTCAATAACAGTTCCCCTTACTTTGATTGTTTTCTTTGAATCAACAACCATTTATTTCAAATAAAACTCAAATAAATTGTTATTTTTTAAATAACAGAGATAAAAAGCGACAGTCATCGCGACTTCGCCATTATAACAAAATCTAAGCTTTCTATCAATAGAAAGCTAGCTTTGCTACTATTTAAACTGATCGTAACTTCTTGTAACGGCAACAGATTTAATCTGACGAATTGTATCGATGATTACACCTACAATAATTAGTAAACTAGTACCACCAATGCCGGTGAAGATTGCCAGATTGGCACCCTCTGGAACAAGTCTAATTAAACTAGGAATAATTGCAACTGTACCTAAGAAAATCGCACCCCAAAAAGTTAATCTAATCAAAACACCTTTAATATAATTTTCAGTTTCTTTTCCAGGCCTAATGCCAGGAATGAACCCTCCACCCTTCTTTAAATTATCAGCAGTCTCGTTAGGTTTATAAGTAACAAATGTATAAAAAAATGTAAAGAAAACAATAATTATCAAGAATGTTGCTTGATAAAGAACAAAGTCAGTAGTGCTTCCACCCGAAAAACTACGTGACAAGAATGAATTTGTAATTTTATCTCCCACTTTCCATAAAAACGATCCCTGAGCTGCGGCACTTGTTAAAAACTGAGCAATTATTTGAGGAAATGTGAGTAATGCTGAAGCAAAAATTACCGGCATAACACCGGCTTGGTTAATCTTCAATGGTAAGTAGCTTTTTTGCCCAGACTGTGTTGCTCTAACTCTACTAGCATATTGTATTACAATTTTTCTATTGGCTTCAGTAATATAGGTAATACCATATATTAATAAACCAAGAGCTAATAAAGTAACAAGAACTAGTAAAAAGCTACCACTAAACAAAGCGTTAATATTACCATTTAGTAATAAATTGATATCACCTTGAATAAAATTAAAGTCTCGAACGATTAATCCTGGTAAGACACTTAAAATACCAATAGTAATGATTATTGAAATACCATTGCCCATTCCATATTCAGTAATTAATTCACCAATCCACATTAATACCATTGATCCTGCTGTTAGAGCAGCAATCATTGTTACCACATCTAATGTGGTAATGTTTGCGACTAAACCAGCTAATTGAGGAATACTCCTCGCAGTTGATTGTAAGACTGTGTAAATCACAAAAGCCTGGATAATATTTAGGGGGACTGCTAGAATTCTAGTATACATATTGATCACTCTTCTGCCTCTTTCCCCTTCTTTTGACAATTCTTCTAATTTAGGAATAACTGATGTTAACAACTGTAAGATAATTGAAGCATTAATGTATGCTCCAAGACCAATAGCAACAACTGAAGGATTATCTAATCTTCCGCCTGTAACTAAAGTAAACAAGTTGTTAATTGGATTATCTCCAAATACCTCGTTATATATACCAATATCAATGCCTGGGAGTGGAACGGCGGCAAGTACTCTATAAACAACGATTAAGCCTAAAGTAATTAAAATTTTCTTTTTTACTTCTTTAGTTTGTAATGCTGCCCAAAGTGATTTGCTATCGCCTTTCTTATTAATTTTTGCCGAAATATTTCTAACAGGAGAAACAAATATTCTTTTAAAAAAATTACCTACTTTAGAAAAATTTAGTTTTGCCATTGTTATTTGATTATACCGCCTGCTTTTTCTATTTCAGATTTAGCAGCAGCAGAGAAATTAATCCCTTCAAAATTTAACTTCTTTGATAAAGCAGTTTTACCGATAACTTTAACTGATTGAATCTTGTTATCAATCAAACTCTTTTCTTTTAAAGATTTGACAGTTACTGTATCTCCATCTTTAAAAGATTCCAATGTTGAAATATTAATTGCAGTGCTTGGATTTCTCTTGCTAAAATACACTCTACTAAAGCCTTTTAGTTTAGGTAGTCTTCTAGATAATGGCATTTGTCCACCCTCGAAACCTGGTCTAGGGATTGTGTATCCTGCTCTTGATTTCTGACCTTTTGAGCCTTTACCAACAGTGTGGCCACCTTTTCCTGAACCGTAGCCTCTACCTTGTCTTTTGCCTTTATTTTCGACTATTTTTCTCAAATTACTTAACATGATAGTACGATTTATAAATTAATTGATTTTCTTCAAACCTTGTAATGCTTCAATACAAGCATATGCATTATTGATTGAATTGGGTGATCCTAACACCTTGGTTAAGATATTTTCAATACCAACACATTCTGCAACTGCACGCAAAGCACTTCCTGCTATAACACCGGTACCCGGAGCTGCAGGTCTCAACATAATTTTTGATGCTCCCTTTTTGAATACAACTTGATGAGCAATAGTTTTTCCTCTTAAGTCAATCTGCACCATGTTTCTTTTTGCTCGATTATATGCCTTCTCTTCTGCGGTAATTACATCAGCACCTTTACCCATAGCAATTCCAACTTTGCCTTTTTTGTCACCTACAACTAGGCATACAGAAAGTCTCATTCTTTTACCACCTGAGTAGGTTCTAGAAACTCTTCTAATCGATACTATCCTCTTCTCTAGTTCATTTTGTCTTGGTCCTTTCTTGAAGGATTTTTTATCTTTTCCACCTTGTCTGCGATTATCTTTTCGCATTCCGCCTGAGCGGCTTGGCCTCCCGGTTGTGGCCTCCTTGGACACTGGTTTAACCTGTGTCTGTGCTTCGGGTTTATTTTTGTTAGCCTCAGTCATAATATATTTATATAATTACTTAAAATACTAAACCGCCTTCTCTGGCACCTTTTGCTACTGCTTCGATTCTACCGTGGTATCTAATACCATTTCTATCAAAGACTACTTGGGTTACCTTTTTGGCTAAAGCCAATTTAGCGATTTCTAAGCCTACTTGCTTAGCTTTTTCAGTGTTTGTGCCAGTTTTAATAGCAATATCACTAGCGGAAACAATTGTTTTGGCAGTTACATCGTCAATAATCTGAGCATAAATATGCTGATTACTTCTCGATACAGTTAATCTAGGTCTATCAGAAGTACCGTTGATCTTGCCTCTAACTCTTAGTTTCCTTTTTTGTCTTCTTAATGCTTTAAGTTCCATTGATTGAATAATTAATCTAATTATTTAGATGCGGCTGTTTTACCAGCTTTTCTCTTAACTGTTTCACCGACATATCTAATACCCTTACCTTTATAAGGCTCTGGTTTGCGCAGCTGCCTGATCTCTGCAGCTACTTGGCCAACTAATTGCTTGTCGATACCGTTGATTGAAATTGTGTTATCGTCAATCATTTTGATTGTTACGCCTGCACGAGGTGTATAAGTTATTTTATGAGAAAACCCTAAACTTAATTCGATTGCTTCACCTTTTTGCAAGCCGCGGTATCCAACACCATGAATCTCCAGCTTCTTTTCGTAATCTTTTGTTACTCCAAGAATCATATTGGCGATCAAGCTGCGGTACAAACCGTGATATGCTCTAATAGATGGCGCATCGCTTTTCCTTGTGACGCTTACCTGATTTTCTGCTACAGTTACGCTAACACCTGGTCTGGTGTCTTGAACTAATTCACCTTTAGGGCCTACAACCTTAATTGTTTGGTTGCCATATGCTCCTCCATCGGTTACGCTGACTGTTACATTGTCCGGTATTGCGATTTCTTTTTTGCCTATCTTTGACATGTTAGTAGATATAAATTACCAAATATTACAAATATATTCCCCACCAAGCTTCTCATTTCTGGCTTTTTTACCAGTCATAATACCTTTGGATGTTGAAAAAATATTAATTCCCATACCATTAATAACTTTAGGAATATCATTATAACCTACATAGGTTCTAATACCAGGTTTTGAAACCTTTTCCAAGTGCATAATAGCTGGTTTTTTGTTGACATATTTCAATGTCAAGGTCAATTTACCATCGGCTACTGTGAAATCAGTAATATAGCCCTCTTCTTTTAAAATTGCAGCAATTGCTTCAATCATTTTTGAAGTTTGAACCGATACCTCAGGTTTTGATCTTTGGGTTGCATTTCTGATTGCAGTCAAGAAATTTGCAACGACATCATTAACCATTTTCTTACTATAATAATAACTAATAAATTACCAAGAAGATTTACGAACACCTGGTAAATCTCCTACATGAGCTCTATCTCTTAAACAAATTCTACACATTTTAAAGAATCTGTGATAAGAGCGAGATCTTCCACAAATTGGGCATCTTGAGAATACTCTTGTTGAGTATTTTGCCTTTGTTTGTAGTTTTTTTGCTTTTGCTTCCTGCGCTGTTGTTGACATAATTAAAAAAATCTATTTTTGTAAACTATCTTTTCTTTTGGAAAGGCAAGCCAAGCTTTTCCAATAATAATCTAGCACCTTCATCTTTACCTGCTGATGTACAAACAATAACTTGTAACCCATGCAGTTTAGATACTTTGGTTGCATCTACCTCAGGAAAAGTGGTATGTTCCTTGATTCCAATAGCATAGTTTCCTCTGCCATCGAAAGCCTTTGTTGGCAAACCACGAAAGTCCTTGATTCTAGGTAAGACAATAGAAATTAATCTATCTAAGAAATACCACATCATTTCACCTCGTAAAGTTACTTTGACGCCAATTGGCATATTCTCGCGAATCTTGAAGTTTGAGATTGCTTTGCGAGTTTTGGTTACTACTGGTCTTTGACCAGCAATAAGCGCAATATCTCTGACCATTTCATCAATGATATTTGAATCATTTTTTGCTTCTCCTAAACCAGAGTTGATTACAATCTTCGTCAGTTTAGGGACGGCCATATTATTTGTAATACCCAACTCTTGCTTTAAAGCGGGAGCAATTTCTTCAAGGTATTTGGTTTTTAATCTGGATGTAATTACCATTTCGTTCAATACAATAATTAAATAACTTCTTGTGACTTTTTGGCCACTCTGACTTTCTTCCCTTTTTCCAGCTTTGTACCAACTCGAGTTGGTTTGTTGGTCTTAGGATCAATCAGTTGAACTTTAGAAACTGGCATTAAGCCCTCAATTCTGATAAGGCCTCCGGTTTCTTTTTCATTTTTCTTTTTTTCAAACTTTGTTACAAAGTTTACTCCTGAAACAATCACGCGGTTAGTTTTGCGATCAATCTTCTTGATTTCGCCTTGCTTACCGCGATCTTTTCCAGATAGTACTATTACTTTGTCTCCTTTTTTAATTTTCATAATTACAGTACCTCTGAAGCTAAACTAATAATTTTATTGAATCCTTTTTCTTTTAACTCTCTCGCAACAGGACCGAAAATACGGCTACCCTTTGGATCTTTCTTTTCTTTGTCAATTAAAACGGCTGCATTGTCATCAAATCTGATGTATGAACCATCTTTTCTTCTAATTTCTTTATGAGTACGAACAACAACTGCATAAACCACATCACCCTTTTTAATGTTACCGTTAGGAATAGCATCTTTAACGGATGCACTAAAAATTTCTCCAACTGTAGCAAACTTTTGATAGCGGCCACCTTTGCCTCTTCCCAAAATTTGGATGACCATGATTTCTTTTGCTCCGGTGTTGTCTGCAACTTTTAATCTTGATAGAGACTGTACCATGGTTAGCTAATTTTCTTGATAAAATAGAACGATTTTGAAGAGCTTAAAGGTCTACCCTCTTCAATTTGTACTCTATCTCCGACTTTTACATCAGAGTCTGTACAATGCACCAAATAACTTTTATGCTCTTTGATGATTTTTTTGTACAAAGGATGAGTATACTTGGTCTCAACTTTTACTTTAATAGTATTAGTTGAGCTTAGTTTTACTACTTCACCTTGTAGTTTTTTTCGATTTTTACTGACTAAGTTCTCCATATCTGCATTAATAATGTTTATTTTATTTCAACCGTATCAGCTTTTACTGTTTTTGTTGCACTCTCAGCCTGAGCTGCAACAGCAGCAGCGACTTCACCGGCCATTGTCTTTAAATTAATTATTGTCAGAATTCTGGCAATATCCTTTTTCATTTCTTTTGCTTTAGCAGTATTCTTTTCTTTGCCACTTTTAATATCCAAAAGATATGTATTTAATTTGGTTTTTCTTTCAGTGAATTCTTTTTGCAACTCTACAATAGACATTGCTTTGATTTTTTCAATTCTCATGATTACAATAATTCTTTATTAACAAATTTGGTTAAAATTGGTAATTTATTGCCTGCTTTTCTAAAAGCTTCTTTTGCAATATCTTCAGCTACTCCACTAATTTCAAAAATTATGCGTCCTGGTTTTACTACTGCAACATAGCCTTGAACTTCACCTTTACCCTTACCCATTCTAACTTCAGCTGGCTTACCAGTATAAGAGTGATCAGGAAATACCCTAATCCAAAGTTTTCCTTTTCTTTTCATCTCTTTTACTATAGTCTTACGGGCTGCCTCTAACTGCCTAGCATTAATCCATGCTCTTTCAGCAGCCTGCAGGCCAAACTCTCCTACAGTAACATCAGCACCTCTAAGTGCAATGCCGCGCATTTTCCCTCTAAATTGTTTTCTATGTTTGGTTCTTTTTGGTTCTAACATGATATTACATTAATCGTTTTCAGAAATATCAAACTTTTCGCCAGTAAATACCCAGACTTTAATACCCTGTTTACCGGCATTAGGAACTTGAGCTGTTTGATAAAAATAATCAATATTGGCTCTTAAGGTTTGTAAAGGAACTGTTCCCCATTGAAATTTTTCAGTTCTGGCAATTTCTGCCCCCTTAATACGACCACTTACCCAGATACGAATGCCTTTAACTAACTGTGAGTTCTTTGCATTTTCAATTTCTCTTGATGCTGCATATTTTGGAACAATACGTCTCTCTAATTGCATTTTGATATTGTCAGAAATTAGTTTTGCAACGGCTTCTGGCTTTTTTACTTCAAATATCTTTAAATCAACTTCACCTTTGACCATTTTCTTCAAGGCAATTTTTAATTCTTCAATACCTGCGCCACCTCGACCAATTACAATACCTGGTCTAGCTACCTTAACTTCAACTAAAATTTTATTCATAGATCTTTTAACTTTAACACTCTCTACACCCGCATTGAACAATTTTTTTGCAACGAAATCACGGATCTTAAGATCCTCGTGTAAGTAATCGGCAAACTGCTCTTTTGGTGCATACCAATAAGAGTTCCAGCCTTTATTGATTCCGATTCTTAAACCTGTTGGATTGGCTTTATGTCCCATAATTATTTTTTCGTCTTACTATCTTTAATTACTTTAGCTACTGGTTTCTTTACAGCTTTCTTAACTGCAGTTTTGGTCTTAGAATCAGCCTTTTCTTTAACCTCTACTGTTTGTTTTTCTATCTGTTTAGATTCAGAAACTAAATTACCATCTGTTATTCCAATGGTAATGTGGCAATTTCTTTTAAAAATTTGATGGTATTTGCCACGAGCAACGGGTCGACCTCTTTTATAGGTTTGTGCGTTGTCAACTAATACTTTAGTAACCATCAAATCTTTTTTATCCATCTGCTCGTTATGCACAGCATTGGCGATGGCAGAATTCAAAACTTTTAGCACATCTTTAGCTGCATATTTTCTGGTAAACAATAATATGTCTACTGCATCAGAGGCTTTTTTACCTCTAATTAAGTCGGCAACTAGTCTCACCTTTTGTGCAGATCTGTTATTGTTCTTGAATTTTGCGTATACGATCTTCTGCATCATTTAAAATTTCACAAAAAAATTAACTTGCAACTCTACCAGTACTTCCGGTAGATTTAGCAACTTTACCTTTCTTACTGTGTCCAGTAAATTTGCGGGTAAGAGCAAATTCACCTAATTTGTGACCTACCATGGATTCTGTAACGAATACCTTAATAAAGTCACGACCGTTATGAACTTCAAAGTTCATACCAACCATTTCTGGAGTTATTGATGAGCTTCTTGCCCAGGTTTTGATTGCTCTATTATCACCTTTAGCTTTATGTACTTCTACTTTTCCTATTAGATTTGCATCAACGAATGGTCCTTTTTTTAATGATCTTGACATAATTTACTTAGATAACAGTTTTATATTTCTTATGTTTATTGCCTTGTACACTGACGCGTCTTTTTACAATAAACTGATTGGTTTGTTTGTTTCTTCTAGTTCTAGTACCTAGTCTATTACCCCATCTATCTTTAGCGGGACCTCCAGTACCATGACGACCCGATTTACCTTGTCCGTCACCGTGTGGATGCTTACCACCTGACATAGCAACGCCTCTCACAGTTGGTTTAATTCCCATTTTTCTACTTCTACCTGCTTTTCCTAGTTTTTCGTTTTTATTTTCAATATTACTTAATACGCCAATTGTGGCATAACAAGTTTCTCGAATTAATCGAATTTCACCGGATGGCATTTTTAGTTGGATATACCCTTTTGCACCACCTTGAATTTGAGCGGCGGAGCCTGCCGATCTAACCATAATACCACCTTGACCAGGATTCATCTCGATATTATGAACAAACATTGCAGCCGGAATCTTTTTTAAAGGTAGGGCATTACCATCTTTGATTGCAGCTTTCTCTCCTGACATGATTTCGGCACCTACTTTAATTCCATTTGGTGCTAAAATGTATCTTTTTTCTCCATCAGCGTATTGTACTAAGGCAATATATGCTGTTCTGTATGGATCATATTCAATTGCAACGACTTTAGCTGGAATATCATGCTTGTCGCGCAAAAAGTCGATTTGACGATAGGCTCTTTTGACTCTACCGCCTTTGTGTCTCACGGTTAATCTACCGTGTGCATTTCTGCCGGCATTATATTTCAAATGCTTTACCAACCCCTTTTCTGGAGTAGTTTTTGTTACTTCAGTGTGTACAACTAATGCTGTATGTCTTCTGGTTGGTGTTGTGGGTTTGTATAATTTAACAGCCATTTCTAGATGATTACTTATTTGATATCAAAAATCGAAATCTTATCACCTTTTTTCAAGGTCACAATAGCCTTTTTAAAAGGACTTCTTCGGCCTTCAATTCTTTTCTTTCCGAATCGAACAGTTTTACCGATATTGTTGAGCATTCTTACATTCATTACAGTCACGCCAAATGTAGTCTCAACTTCATTTGCAACTTCAATTTTGTTGCTTTCATTATTCACTATAAAAGTGAATTGGTTTTCAGTATCAACCTTACCTAGAGATTTCTCACTAATTAAAGGCTTGATAATTACTTTTTTAATTTCGCTTACTTTATTCATGATTCTTTATTTACTTTCTTTTTTAACAGGCTCAGCTTTTACCTTCTTAGCCTTTGAACCCCAAAACTCGTAAATCTTTACTAATGCGGGTTCTAAAATAATCACTTTTTCAGCATCTAACAACTTAACTACATTCAACTCATTAATCACTTCTAAATTTAGATTTTCTAAATTTTGAGCCGCATTGAATAAATCCACATTAATGTCTGGTTGAATTAGTAGAGTCTTAGTTGTTTGAAAATCTTTTAAGACTTTTAATAAGTCTTTGGTTTTAGGTTTATCACCTAATTTAATACCCTCATAAACTACTACTGCATCTTTAGCTGCTAAGTATGAGAATGCACCCTTAATAGCTGCTTGTCTCATTGTTTTGCTAATTTTTTTAGTATAGTTTCTGATATTTGATGGTCCAAATGTAACACCTCCACCTTTCCAAATGGGAGATCTGGATGAACCAACGCGAGCGCGTCCGGTTCCTTTTTGACGCCATGGTTTTTTACCACCACCGCTTACATCACCACGATCTTTGGTATCTGCGTTACTTTGTCTTTGGTTTGCCCAATAGGTTTGTACGGCTAAAGTTAACAAGACTTTATTTACTTTAGCCTTAAAGACATCATCATTCAATTTGAATTTGTCTTCTTTCAATTTTCCTTGTTGGTTGTAATAAGCTACTAACATGGTTTTTATTTAACAGACTTGATAATTACAAAAGCACCTTGGTTGCCAGGTACAGCGCCTTTAACAGCGATTACTCCAACAGTTTCATCAACCAAAACTACTTTTAAGTTCTTTACGGTTTGCTGATCTACACCCATATGACCACCCATTTTCTTCCCTTTATAAACTCTACCTGGTGTGCTTCTCATACCAATAGAGCCTGGATGTCTCATTCTATCAGATTGACCATGGGTTCTTTTTCCACCAGCAAAACCCCATCTCTTAACTACGCCCTGAAAGCCCTTACCTTTAGTGGTTCCAGTAACGCTAACTTTACTAACACCTTCAAAAATTGAAGGATTTACTGAATCTCCGATATTTAAATCTGAGTCAGTCTCTACCTCAGCAACAAACTCTGGAACGAATCCAAGTTGTTTGTACTTGCCAATTTCTGCTTTGGTAGGTTTATGTTTCTTACCAAGACCCAAGACTAGAGCATTATACCCGTCTTTATCTGTGGTCTTTTTATGTGCAATAACTACATTTGTTACATCAATGTATGTAACTGGTACAATGTTGCCATCTTCCATAAAAAGTTGAGACATATTCTTTTTTATACCGATTAACGTTTTCATTGGTCGCAATAATTTCTAAATGCTATTTAATTTCGATTCCTACTCCGGCAGCAAGTTGCAGATGCGTTAATGAATCAATCGTTTTGCTTGTAGGATCTACAATATCGATTAATCTTTTATGCGTATGAATCTGAAAATGCTCTTTGGATTTTGCATCTACATGAGGAGATGTCAAAGTAGTAAATCTTCTCTTTTTGGTTGGCAGAGGTACTGGACCGAAAGCTTTTGCACCGGTCCTAACGGCTGTTTCGATAATCTGTTGTGCAGCTTTATCGACTACTTTATTATCATAGCCTTTTATTTTGATTCTAATTTTTTGCATAAAAGAACAACTTTGAAAAATTGAGGGACTTTTTGTTAAAGTCCCTCAATCCGGGTTTAAATAAATTACTTAATAATTTTAAGAACAATACCTGCACCGACTGTTCTACCACCTTCTCTGATGGCAAATCTTTGTTTCTCTTCGATAGCAGCAGGTTTATTCAATTTGACGATAAATGTTGCATGATCGCCAGGCATAATCATTTCTACACCTTCTTTTAGAGTAACTTCACCAGTTACATCTGCAGTTCCAATATAGAACTGTGGTTTGTATCCAGATACGAAAGCTGTATGTCTACCACCTTCTTCTTTAGAAAGAATGTAGCCTTCTACTTCAATTTCTGTATGAGGCTTGATTGAACCCTTAGCGGCCAACATTTGACCTCTTTGAATTTCATCTCTTTTAATACCTCTTAGAAGTAATCCGACATTGTCGCCAGCTTGTGCATATTCCATTTGTTTGTTGAACATTTCAACCCCAGTTACTGTAACTGGTTTTGTTTCTTCCATCAAACCAACTTGGTCTAATACATCACCTACTTTGACTTTACCTCTATCGATTCTACCAGTTGCAACTGTACCACGACCTTCAATTGAGAATACATCTTCAACTGACATTAAGAATGGTTTGTCTAGGTCTCTTTCTGGCTCTGGAATATCTTTGTCTAAAGCAGCCATTAATTCGTCCATTGCTCTTTCGCCGTCTGGATCGCCATTTAGGCCTTTAAGTGCACTACCGCGTACAATGGTAATCTTATCGCCATCATACTCATATTTTTTTAGTAAGTCTCTAATTTCATCTTCAACCAACATTAACAATTCTTCATCCATATTGTCGTCGAACATGTTCAAGAATACAACAAAGTATTGAACACCGACTTGTCTAGCTAAAATGATATGTTCTTTTGTCTGAGGCATTGGACCGTCAGAAGCTGAACAAACCAAAATTGCACCATCCATTTGGGCGGCGCCAGTAATCATGTTTTTGATATAGTCTTTGTGACCTGGACAGTCAATATGAGCGTAATGTCTTAATTCTGATTCATACTCAACATGAGATGAAGCAACGGTAACGATTTTGGTTTTATCGCGCACGACACCACCTTTAGCAATTTCGTTATAGCCTTTTTCTGAAGCAACTCTGCCTTTTCTTTTGGAATGTGCAATCAATGCTGCAGTTAAGGTTGTTTTACCGTGGTCAATATCACACAAAGTACCATCATTTAAATGTGGCTTTGTTCTTTCGACTTTGGTATTTGCCATTGTTAACTTTTTATAAAATATATATATAAATATAGTGCAGCGACACTTTACTGCCGAAAATTCAGCTATCTTTATATCAAATATAGCCTA
>CALARN010000160.1 GCA_937889205.1 uncultured bacterium | reverse complement strand
AATTTTAGCTTTAGCCATTTTTCAAGTCTCAATCAAACTCTTTCTTGGCTTACTTAACAGTTACTTAGTACTAAGTTTCTATCCCGTAGTAGCCCCATTTGTATTTCTTAGCGGCGCCTTGCCAGGTGGAACCATGAAAGCGTTAGATTCATTCTTTAAAACGCTCGGGGCAGCGGCATTAAATTTCATAGTAATATACGCCTGCTTCCTATTACTGATTGTTATCGGACATACTTCTGTTGATTCTGGCTCCGATTTAGGAGCAGCTTACAACAAAATCGGACAAGTACAATGGGTGCCTCCAATGTTAGGTTACAGTCAAAAACAAATTTTCGACATCTCAACTTTAAATAATAATGGTAATAATATTGTTACCTCATTACTAATCTTTGGTTTTTACATGGCATTACCAAATGTATTAGAGATGATTAAGAAATTCCTCGAAGTAAGTAGTCCGTTTGCTCAACTTGCTCAGACATCTAAAGATGTAACTAAAGTTGGTAAAGATGCACTTGGTCTGGTTGGTGCCGGCGCAAAGAAAGTAATGGAGGGTAACTTCTTTAGTTAAACCTAATGAAAGACCTAACAGAAATATTAAACAAAATCTCTGAAACAGAAACTAAACTGACTGAATTGTTAGGTGGTGATATTTGGGGATACGCAAATATCTTAGATGAGAAAAGAAAAAGCTACGCTTTAACCATTGCATCATTGAATGAGCAACAAAAGATTGCCCTGAGTAATTATATCGCAGCAGTAAATAACCTACTTCTCAATTTAGATTTGTCAGAAGTGACAATCTCAACTGATAATGCCTACTCAGAATTAGATAATTATACAACCGCTTTTGTTGAAGCATCTAGTATCGTTTTCAGCCTAAGATATGCCTGGGCATTAAAAGAATTCGCATCTTATCAGTTAATTAGAGTAAAAACCTGGTTAGAAACTGAGTTGCTAAAAAAAGGAGGCTTCGAGAATCATCCTGATACCGATATTACAATTGCAATACCACTTACAGAGGCAATTTTAACATCAGAAAATGGTGATATCGATCTACAAAAAACCGCGAATGCAGAAGCTCAGAGTCATTTAATTAAAACTTTTCTATCAATTTCAACACATGTTAAAGTTATCAAACATAAACTCTTTCAAGACATGCTCGACTATAGTAGTTTTGGCATGATTCCTAGACTTTTTGAAGACGAAATTCAGACAATGGCAGAAGGTTTAGCAAAGGCTCTAATCGCCGACCCCACAAATATGGTTTATAATTACCTTGCTAGAGGATACACCTTGTCTCAATCTATTCAAAATGTTAATAAGTATTATGAAAATGTCATTCAGTCACAAGCTGGAAAGTTAGCCCCAACTTTTTCTGATTTAGAAACAATACTTAAAGAAATCATCACTTCAATTCTTGACGTAATCCCTAATATTAAGGCAGAAACGAAGGTAATTTATACAGCAGAAACAATCAATCAATCAATAGCAATACTTATGTCAAAACAAGTATTTCCAATGAATTTCTATCAACTGACTTTTCGCAAAGCAAACCCCAATTTTGCTTCTGAAAAATTCTACAACTATGCCGTAGATAGCTTTGTATATAATGGTAATAGAATTATCAACGAGTATCCAATTGAAACTTATGCTATTGAGTTAACTGAAGAAGCAAAAGAACAAATATTCGAAAGCGTAACTAATGGAAACATTAATCCAAAATATACTTTAAAAGACTACTTAAGATTTCAGCCGATTGAGATAAAAAGCACATGATAAAGAAAGCTGATTTGATATATACTTTAAATAACTATCGTTCAAGATTGCCTCTGGTTGCTTTCCCTATGAGCTTAGGTATTAATCTCAAAGATAATCTTCAATATCTAGATTTTCTCACTAGACTCCTTATGGAAAGTGATAGAGATGAAATTAAGTTAAATGATTATTCTGAACTTCAGATGTATATGCAAGCAGTTAATGTCTTAAATGCAGTATCTGAATTACCAAACTATGGAAAAGACAAAGAGAGTCTTGAGGCAATTAAAAAGTGGTACAAAAAAAAGTTTCATATACCTTTGCAAGGAATCATTTTTGTTGAAGATGTTTATGAGTTAGTAAACAAATGGCGCGAAAAAGAAAAATATATCAAAATACCAGATGAATTTGAAATTGAAGCTTATGAAAGTGTCCTCCCTTATTTGCAAAAATTTAAAAGCTTATCTAGAGAAAAGCAAATTGAAGTTCAAAATAAAATGCAAATGCTAGAAAAAATCAAGAGTCCAAAAACACTTTTCGAAAAAGCAAAGATTATGGCCAATAATGGATTAGTCGCCATGGTTAATAAAATTAACGCCGAACAAGCGGACAAAGAAGAGTATATCGGACATGTATTTATTAATCTTTACTTTGATTTCCAAAAAGGAGATTCCTATATGGCAAAAAGCTTTGTGAGTATTAACAATTGGTTAACAAGCGGAATCGATGATAAGTATCGCATAACATCACAAACAATTCAGAAAATGTTTGCCAGACAACCAGGTAACAAAGCTGAAGAAGAAAAACCAAAAGACCCTGAAGATGAAAAAGCCACTGCTGAGCTAAAGGCATTAGGTGAACGTGCTCAACAGGTACAAGCTGATGACCCAGAATATCAAAAGAAAAAGAAATTAAGAAAACAATTTGATGATCAATTTCGCAGAATAGGTATTGAATTTGATGGGGCAGCAGAACAATCTGCTTTATCACAGAATATATTTGAAAACATTACACCAGATACTATCGTTACAGAGCCTTCGATCGATGACTATAATAGCTATTTAAAAATAAATGAGAGGGCTACAAATTCTGAATTGGCAGTCAAAAAGAGAATCGATGAAGTAATAGCTAACTTAACTAACCAAACAAATACTTAATGGCAACAGCATCAAGCTTACCACAAGATAATATTGAAAAGAATCTTTATGATAATCTCAACCATATCCTAGATTATCTCAATAGTTTGAAGAAAAAAATTGATTCCAGACTATCTGTATTAGAAAAACAACGGAAATTAATTGAACAACGAATAGCAGAAAAAGAACAACGAAAGGCAGAAGCCAAAAAAGAAAAGGAAAACCCCACAATTGCCGGGCTTATTGCCGCTTCAGGTCTATCAGCTGAAGATGTTGCTGAAGTAGAAAAAAAATATGGCACTTTCTTGTATGAAGATTATGAAAAAATCAAACAAAGCCTCTTAGAGAAAAAAAGAGAAGTAAAGGCTAGAGAAAAGCAAGAACAAAAAGAAATCAAAAAAGCAGAAAAAAAAGATAGAAGAGCCGAATTAAAACTACAAAGAAAAGAAGCGTTCGCAAAAAGACGCAAACAATGCTTCAGATTCGATAATGATGAATTAATCGAAATTTCAAAAAAAGATGAAAAAGCATTTATGGAGTTTGTTAGGGGTAAAGGTAAGTTTAAATCAACTTCTTCAGCAAAAGCTTTTAAATTATTTTCTCCATTATTCAAAGGTGTTGGAAAAAGTGCAGGCAAAGGGATAGGAAAATTATTTCATATAAATATCAACACCATAGTTGACGAAGACGGCCGTAAAGAAAAGAAAAAAATAAAACTGCCTATCAAAGAAGCTGCAATATTAATATATAAGCAAACAATAGGAAAAAT
Source organism: uncultured bacterium (assembly GCA_937889205.1). Taxonomy (GTDB): domain Bacteria; phylum Patescibacteriota; class Dojkabacteria; order B142; family OLB20; genus CALARN01. Next base: position 1,908 of record CALARN010000160.1, on the reverse strand, counting down.
TGTTGATAAAGTTAAAACAAGTGTAAACTCTGGAATAAAGCTCGTTCAAACAAAAATTGCTGCTTCTAAACTTGGTGGAGCAATAGTAACCGCAAAGACCGGAATTTCATCTGTCGGAAAAATTCTAAAGTATGGATTTGATGGCTTAAAAATTGGTGGCAAGGCAATTGGTGGCTTTGGCACGGCAATAGCACCCGCTGCCTTGCTTTATCTAGCTACCGGCGGAGCAATACTTCCTGCAGCCGCAGCTTTTGTTACAATAGGAGCAACTAGTACAATAAACAGTATTCTGAAAGATCCTCATCTTAGTAGTATTAAAGGGATAAGAATCTTTCAGTTAAAGTATGGGGAAGGCCAATTTTATACCACAAGTATCCATAGTAGCTCTTCAATAAAATTGGCTTCTGAAGAGCTACCGGCCCTTCAGAATACCATCAAAGCACTCAACGACAAAATCGCAGCAGGACAAAGGTTAACTGCTGGAGAATTCAGTATACTCAAAGAAAGCCAATTAAAAGTAGATGCTTTCCAAAAACCAAATATCTCTCAATTTTCAAGACTAACTGGCGCAATTGGCACAGCTAGTATATTTGCATCTCTTGGCTTTGCAATTGGTACTCTTTTTGGAGTCGGCCCTCAAGCAGCTCTAATTGCAGGCATAGTAGGTGGCGGTGGTTCATACGCAATAAATACATTACGTGGTTTAGGTTTAAAATCAATAGTAAATGGAAATTCAAGTTTACTCAAACTCTTTGCCAAAATTCCATTTGCAGACGCACTTGCGGTAATGCAATCAACTCTTTGGGTTGGGTCTCAACTAAAATTAATTGACTCTGTTTATAAGGGCGATGTCGGTGCCTACTTGAAAGAAAATTTTCTCTTTGCGGGCAGCACAGCTTTAACATCAATTACAAACTATCTACAAGTTGCTTCAACGGTTTTTTCTTATGTTGCCCTAATAAGCAGATTAAGCGCAACATTTACCTTATTATCTAAATTTCAAGGATTATTAAAAGCCACCCCCGCCGGTATTGCCGCTTTTGTAGGATCAACAGCTGCATTAGCAACCCTTACCATGTTAGGTCTCCAGTTAGGGCCAGTTGCAATGTTAGGGGCCGGTATTGGCTCAGTTATAGGATTAGCCGGAGGTGCAGCACTTGCTGCTGTATTATTAACCAATCCAGTTGGCTGGGCTGGTATGGCAATAATTGCAGTAACAAGTTTTTTCACTACGGGTATAGGCGCATGGCTTGGCTCAATTGGCGATAAAGCTTTGAACAGACTTACCGGTGGAATTATGAATGCCATAAATATGTGGGCGAGTCTTTTCCAGCTGCTCTCAATTTTATCGATGAAATTTAATTCAGATAATTTGATTATGTTTGCACTCTCTTGTCTTAGCTTAATTCAGATTTGGAGTAAAGAACAGGAAATGGCAACAACGAATGTAAGTGCAACTTCTAAAAAGACTAATACCAGTGCAGCACCAAGTATCGAATCATTTAGTTATTATAAGGTCAACTTCATTAATAATCTTCCTCTTTCTGTTAAAACAAGAAGCAATTTGTTAAATTTTATTGCTAAAAATAAAGAATATTTCGATAGTAAATATCCTGAAAAACAAATCTATTTAACCACTGCTCCTAACGCTACCTTTGAAAGTGATAAGATTGTGATGCTCTCAATAAACATGAATGATGTGATAAATGCGAATTATAGCAATCTTGCACAAGAAATTAGAAGCCAGAACTCAACATTAGCAAATGTTTTAGATATTAAGGAACAACAGAATTAATTGAGTTTTCTAATCCTTTAATTGATAATTCCGATTCAAATACCTCGTCCCAACTCTTTTTTAGAGCAAAACCATCATACATTTTCCAATTAGATGCTAATCCTAGCGAGTTT
>CALARN010000159.1 GCA_937889205.1 uncultured bacterium | reverse complement strand
TTGTAGTGTCACAATTTACGCTATATGCAGATTTAAAGAAGGGCACCAAACCTTCTTTTACAAGAGCGATGGAACCAACTTCAGCAAATAAAATGTATGAAGATTTTTGTAACAAGTTAGCCACTTTAGGCTATACTGTAAATAGAGGGAAATTTGGTGCCTACATGGCAGTAGAATTAATTAATGATGGTCCAGCTACATTTATTCTCTCATCAGACCATTTACAACATCATGACAGAAATAAAATTTAATCTAAGGCAATTTCAAGAGCCATTAGTTATAGTAGGATTAGGCAACATCGGCAAAGAATATGAGCAAACAAGGCATAATGCCGGCTTTATTTTTATCGATTTGTTAATTAATGCATTAGAAACAGCCGGATACTCAATCGATATTAAGCAAGAAGCAGAATACACCCTTTGGACATGTCGAGAATTAAATCTTAATCTGATTAAACCCAAACTAATGATGAACCTCTCAGGTAAATCGTTAAGTGCATATTATCGTTACCATAAACATCTGAAATCCACTAATTTAATTGTAGCCCACGATGACTTAGACCTAGCTCTTGGAGATTACAAAATTAATATCGGTAAAGGGCCAAGACTTCATAATGGTTTAAGATCAATTGAATCAGAGCTTACTGTTAGCAATTTTGCCAGAATAAGAATTGGTATTGAAAATAGAAACGGATTACCAATCACTGGATTAGACTATGTATTATTTAAATTTACTAAAGCAGAGTTTGCGCAAATTAAACAGTGCATCACTGAAATTATTAATAAACGGTTCAGTTTTTAAAATTACTTAATTGCAAAATAAAGGGCGCCTTAAAAGGCGCCCCCTTTTTACCAATCAATATTATGGTTTAACCTGAATTCTCAACACATCTGCATTGTTAATATAGTCGCTTTTAGTAAACAAAATACGATAATTATTAACTGAGGTAAGATTAAATTCATAAGTTAAAGTATTACCGGATCTAACAGCATCTAGGTCTCTAACCAATTTAGAACCCGCAAAGCTCATATTACTCGTCGCACTTTTGGTGCTCAGGTTTGAGACAACTACTTTTAATTTACTTCCTTCAAGACTAGCACTAACGCTTGGATATTTCCCATTATCACCAAGCTCAACAGGTTTATCAAAAGTAAATGTACTAGCTGTTTCAATCCAGTATAAGCATTTCTCTTTACAAACCATGTCAGCTGTATTTGTGGTTAATCCATTTGTAAGTGTTTGGGCAAGTTTAGAGAAATCATTCTCTAAGATGTTGCCACCAACTATTTGTGTAGGCTTTGGTGTAGCAGTAACTGTTCCTGAAGGAGTCACAGTAACTATACCGCTAGGAGCAACAGTTACGCTAGGAGTAGCGGTCTCTACCGGCTTAACAACTTCTTTCACATCTAATAATATCGTCATCCCCTCTGCAGCATCCGCAAGATGTAAGACATAGGTACTTGCTTGATCAAGAGTGATTACAAATTGCTCGTCAGTCTCAACTTCTGCACTGGTTCTATAAAAATTATTTACAGTATATGTTCCCACGGCTGACTCTTCATCTAACTCTAAGATTCCTGATTTAAGTAGTGTATTCTTGAAAACTAAACTGATATTATCTGAATCAGGACTATATTCTGCCATTACGTATGGAGATTCTACTGTCTCAGCACCGCTAATCATATCCATCTCAAATGCGAACCTAGTAAAAGTATCATATTTGGTACCGACAATTGAATTTATACTAAATGATGCTTCAGTTTCTTTTCCCAATACTTGAGATCGGAAGAGCACACGTCTGAAC
>CALARN010000158.1 GCA_937889205.1 uncultured bacterium | reverse complement strand
ATACGGAGAAACGACAAGTGCCAACAAGATATTAACTATTGCGATTAAGGGGCCTATATTAAACGAAGGCTCTAGTCAGAGCTTTGATATCTTTGGAGGTGGCTATGTTTATGGATATGAAATTAAAAGACAGTTGATTGAAGCTGCTGAAGATTCAAGTATTAAGGCGGTAATGTTAGAGATTGATTCTCCGGGTGGTACAATTACAGGATCTCAAGCAATTTCTGATGGAGTTGCCTATTACAAAGAGAAGACTAATAACCCAGTATATGCACACATTATGGGCGTAGGCGCATCCGGTGGTTATTGGAGTGCTGCAAGTGCAGATAAAATTTTTGCAGATAATGGTAGCTTAATTGGGAGTATCGGTGTCATATTTGGTCCATTTAAATATTATCAAGATGTCACTGGTGAACTTTCAGGCTTAGAAGCTGTTACAACTGAAGGTGGAATTGAGACTTATTACATCACTTCTGGTTATTATAAGGATTTCGGTAACCCTTATCGCCCCATGAGCGGCCAAGAAATGCAGTCAATGCAAGCGGATACAGATCTTTCATATGAAAAATTTGTTAGTTTTGTAAGTCAATCTAGAAATATTACCGCAGAGAAAATCAAAAATGTGATAAAAGCTTTACCTTATGGTGAGCAAAAGTCATTAGAATTAGGGCTTATTGACAAAATTGCAGATGAAGGTGCCGCCTATTACGAATTAGCAGAAGCCGCAGGAATTAGCGAAGACTATCAAGTGGTAGAGCAAGAAATTGATGTAGATTTTTGGTCGATGTTGTTTTATGGAAAGTTACTTAATGCATCTACTTCAGAAGTAAAAATGGATTACTGTAAAGAATTGTGCGGCAAAATGCTATATCTATACGGAGACCCACAATTATTAAGGTAGTAAATGTTTTACAAAACAATAGGTTATAGTTTAATATTGTAGATAGTAATCCCAGCCCCCGGGTTTAGTAGGTTATAAATTTATTACAAATGAAGCAACCAAAAACTAACCCAGATCTATTAACTTTTCAAGCTGACTTGAAAAGGAAGTTTCGCTATTTAGGTTCATTTTTTTCTATTGTACTTATCATTGCAGGCCTATACTTGCTGCTTAACGGCTTATTAGCTTTAGTTAGTTCCAAGAATGCAAATTTACAGATAAGTGAAGATGAAATCTTTGATACACTTAGTGGTATCGAGCAAGTAGCTGAAAACGAAATACCAATGTGTCCTACCCCAGAGGAAAAAATTTCGCAAACGACAAATGATGGCAAGCCCAGTATCAGCGTTGAAGGTTTAAGCACAGTAAGAGCTTCAGGATCGGCCGAACTGAAAGCAGAGTATACGGCTAGGGCTATTGAAAAAACAGGTAAATGGCAGGCAACAGATTATCAAGCAGGAGAGATAGTGACAGGTAATTATACAGTTAAATTAGGTGATACTCTTTGGGAGATTGCGGAAGCAGTTTATGGTTCAGGGTTTAAATGGCAAGAAATATTATTGGCCAATCAGAACATTATTGAGTTTTTACCTAACGGTCAACAAGCTTTGATATACCCAGGGCAGGTTTTAACTATCCCATAATATTGACAAATATTTAAAGGATATATACAATTCAAGCATCCCCCATTAATATTTGAGTTAATTAAAAATTGGAAAACAATTTTCGAACTATTACTCGACAAGGTAATCAAACAGAACGAAGAGTTTTTAACTTTGGTTCTTTTGCAAAGAATTCAGTATTTGCTACTGCGGCTACATCATTAATTCAAGGATGGGACTGGACTAGAGAGAATATTATCCCCACTATAGCTACCGCTTTTACAGGTAGCCAAATAGAGCAGATGCTTCGTAATAATAATATTGGTGGAATAATTGGAACAGGTATTGGTTTTGGGTATGAAGTTGTTAAAGATGCTGTAAATGGTTCGTTTTCCATCGAAACATTGTTTCGAGCATCGCTTACAGCTACCATTTTAAGAGCAGCTGGTGAAGTAGTTCAAAGAGGGATTGAAAATCCAAATACTATTTTACCAACATTGGGTGGCTCTGGTGGCGGTGCTTTATTAGGGTATGTGGGTAATTTATTAATGGCGCCCGGCATGACTGTAGGGCAAAGCGCTGAAGTAGTTGGTTTGGGGGCCACATTAGGCGGAATTTTAGTCTCTGATGTTCAAAATAGAAGAGCTCTAGATGAGATTGGTGTAGTTGGTGGCACGCTTGCAGCATTTCTTTTCAAATTGTATGAGGGTGGACAAATTAATCATGAGACATTTGAATTAGCAACGAAGACAGCGATGTTTGCTAGAGCTTTAGTAGCTACTATAGCTGATTCAAAGAGTGGAGAATTAAATCAAATCGTCGATCTTTTTAAAGGTGGACATGCATTGCCAGGTAATCAAAGTAATAATAGTCGGGCTCAAAGCCGACCCGTTAGACCTGTTGTGATATCTTCAGTAAACAGAAGCCCAAATCAACAAACAGAAAAAATGGGTAAATGGAGACCTATTTCTAGAAGACCGGGTGGACAAGCGATCGAAATAGAAGATAATGAATTTAATGAGGAAGGCGATGAGTTTAGCGAAGAAGGTGATGGAGTTGAAGAAGAAGGAGTATAGGAAAGTCTTATAACTTCACTTCAGCATTTATAAACTCTTGTAATTCTCCATCTAAAACAGCTTCTGTATTAGTAGTTTCTATCTTAGTGCGTAAGTCTTTAACTAGCTTGTAAGGGTTTAGGACATAATTACGAATTTGATTCCCCCACCCTGCTATTTTATATTCTCCTTTTAAATCAGTTTGCTCTTGAGCCTGTTTCTCTCTTTCGATGGCAAAGAGTTTACCTCTAAGTAGTGACATAGCAGCTTCGCGATTACGGTTTTGGCTTCTTTCACTTTGGCTGGTAACGACTATCCCTGTTGGAATATGCACAATTCTTACTGCAGTAGCTACTTTGTTGACATTTTGACCACCTGCACCTGCAGATCTTGTAGCTGTAAATTCAATATCTTCAGGTTTTAAATTTACCTCTAAGTCATCTTCTATTAATGGAATTACTTCAACACCGGCAAATGAAGTTTGTCTTAGTCCTTGAGCATTAAAAGGTGAGATTCTCACTAGTCGGTGTGTCCCATGTTCTCTTTTAAGAAATCCATAGGCGTAACTGCCTTTTACTTCAATGCTCACTGTAGAAATGCCAGCCTCGTTGCCAGGGATTTTGTTAACTACTTCGTATTCAAAGCCTGCTCTTTCAAAGTATTTTAGATACATTCTCAGTAGCATTTCAGTCCAATCATGTGCCTCTGTACCGCCTTGACCAGCATGGATTGTGAGAATTGCGTTATAAGAATCATATTTGCCACTAAGAAAAGTTTTATTCTCGGTAGTGGTAATCAG
>CALARN010000157.1 GCA_937889205.1 uncultured bacterium | reverse complement strand
AAATAACGCCGGGATTTAAATTGGAAAGGTTGCATCAAGATAAAAGGCACCCAGATTTAGTTGTAATACAAGGAACTAAAAGTGATAAAAATGAAGAATATCAAGAAGCTTTAAGGCTAAATTTAAACATTATGCCATATGCTCAAGTACTTAAAGAGTATGTTGTATGTGAGAATTCTGTAGTAATTGTTGGAAGTTTTGGGAAAACAACCATAACATCAATTTTAGTAAATATTTTTAAAACAGCAAATATTGATATCAGTTATATGTATGGAGGATTAGATCCCGACTATTCAGCAAACGTGGTCGCGAAAACAGATAAAACAAGGTTTTCGATTATTGAAGGTGATGAATACTTGACCTCTTTTAATGATAGGTCTTCTAAGTTCTTTCACTACAAGCCTAAGTATTTATTGATTAATGGTATAGAGTATGATCATGTTGATCTTTTCTCAACATTTACAGACTATCTAAATAACTTTAAAAAGTTAATAGCACAAGTTCCTGAAGATGGATTTATTATTGCCAATATTGATGATCAAAATGTTCAAAAAGCATTAATTGGTGCTAGATGTAAAGTTATCGGTTTTAGTTGTAAACAAAATCTGCAATTGAAACCAGATTGGTATCTGCTCAGAGAATCTAAACCCTTACCAACTATTATAAAAAACATCAAGACATCGACAGATGAATTGGTAATAATACCTTTCGAAAGAAAGATAATTGGTAATTATAACGATATCAATATGCTTGCTGCGGCTGTGATGGCTCATAGTTTAGGAATTAAACCCACTGCAATTCAAAAAGGCCTAAATACATACAGTGGAATACAAAGAAGGTTACAGATAAAAGCATCATATCTTAATTGGTTAATTATTGATGATTTTGGTAGTACCCCTGCAAAAGCAGAAGCAGCCATAAAGACAATTAAAAGTGAGTATCCACAACATAAGCTAATTGCTGTATTTGAACCAAATTCCGGAAATCGTGACTATAAGGCTTTAACATTGTTTAAAAACACTTTTGCATTGTCTGATTTAGTAATTATTCCAAAATTCACATTGATACCAAAATCAGCAAGCAAAAAATACTCTGAGAATGAGCTTTGGGAATACATTAACGATAATGGCAATAAAGCAGAGTATTTACCTGTTGATACCGATGTTATAACTGCATTGAAGTTGGCTCTTAATCAAAATAAGAAATCAATAATTCTCTTTTTAGGCAGCCATAGTTTTCGTGGCATGATTAATAAAATTGTATCGATATTGGAAGATGGAAAAACCCAAAAAAGTACCACAATCAAGTAAAGACATTCTCAATAAGTACGATTTTTTAACGAGAATTCAAAAGACCAATCGCTATGTTAGTACTGAGCATCAAGACTACGGTATTAGACTATCTACGCGTTTAGGCGATAGAGATCATAAAGGTTTATATATGAAATTCGCTAAAGAATTACCGAGGGGTATATTAGAAAGTGCAGCATCTTTTGCGATTGACTATCCTGATAAGATTGGAAACGGCAATAAGGGGCGAATTTTTATGTGGAAATTAAAAGAGCTATGTAAAGAAAAAAATGTTAAAATAACTGCTACGAAAAGAAAGATATCGAAAAAAAAGAAGCTTTTAAAAACACAAATTAAATTACTATAGAGATGAGATTTTCCGTTATTCTGACAGCTGCTAGAGAATCGCAGACTATTAATAAAGCAATTACCTGTCTAGTTGATGAGAGCTATACTTGTGTGAACTGGAACGATGCTGAGTTAATTATTGTATCACCAGATGACTTAACTTTGAAAACCGCTAATGACTTTTTAAGAAAAGAATATAAAAAAATAAATTATCAGCTAATTCAAGATCCATATCTAGGTAAACCTACTGCACTAAATTTAGGATTTGAAAAAGCAACTGGAAAGTATATTGTACTAACAGATGGTGATGTCTATTTCGGAAAGTATGCACTAGCAGAATTATTAACAAGTATAACAAATAATTCAAATCTTGGTGGCGTAACAGGAAGGCCGGTAGCTATTGAAAACAAGAATAAATTTTGGGGTTACACTGCAAACTTACTTGCAGATGCTGCCCATCATAAAAGACTCGCTTCAATGCGGAGAGATGTAGGTGGAAAAAGTTTAAATTTAGTAAAAACCGCTTATTAATTTACTATAAATGATAAAAAAA